>DATFQZ010000001.1:0-10558 GCA_035263765.1 Candidatus Angelobacter sp.
CGTCTGGGCACAAACCTCTGCTGCCTATCCTGCGAAGAAAGGTACAGTCAGCGACTACGCCGGCAAACTGTCCGACGTTCAAATCAAGGAGCTGACTGGCCTGGTCCAACAGTATGAGAAGCAGACTTCGATTGAATTTGCGGTTGCGGTCGTTGACAGTCTCCAGGGCCGTCCCGTACGAGACTATGCCATAGGACTCGGAGATGCCTGGGGAGTCGGCAAAGCTGGGAGAAACAACGGCATCGTCTTGTTGTGGGCTCCGAATGAGCGGGCCTATTCCCTGCGAATCGCCGACGGCCTGACAGCGGACCTCAGTGATGGCGACGCCAAGCTGATCACACAGCGACATCTGTTGCCGTACTTCAAACGCGGAGAGTATTACGCCGGCCTGAAGGAAACGGTCGAGGCAACGATGGCCTACGTGGGTGACGAGCCGTGGGAAGAGCGGATGCAGGCACGCGCCAAGGCGGCAGAGCAACGAGATCAGGTTCAGGCGCAAGCGGCCCAGGCCGCCAAGCAAGCACGACAGAACGAAGAGCAGCGCCGCCAGCAAGACGTTCAAGACGTGAAAGGATTTCTCCGGTTTGCGGGCGGCTTTCTGCTTTCTTTGGTCGGCGCTATTCTGGCCGGCATCGCCATTCGAAAACGAAAGAAGCGCAAAGAAGAACTTGCTGAATTGGGCAACGCCAACCAAACGATTGCCGATCTGCTGAGCAAGGCTGAGTCGAACGCTCCGCAGGTCCAGCAGCTCTTGGACGATTTCAGCAAGGAAGCGCCAGAACAGGACCTTACAGCGTTGCGCTCTGACCTTACTGGACAGCCGGACCGCATCACGAAGATCAAAGTTGACGCCACACTGCTGGACGTCACGAATCTGCGGTCCTACGACGAAATGGTCCGGATCAGGACGAACGCCGAGACCGAATCCGATCTCAAGGACAGCATTCAAGGTCGAATCGGCGATATCAGGAGGGCCAAACAGCAGAGCCAGGCTTTGATGGAGCAGCTCGCCCAACAGAAATTCGAGATTTCCGACGTACGGGACAGCTCCAAGAGAGGCCAGGTCGATCAACTGTTGTCTAGAAGCCGGCAGGATTACGAACAAGCCCGGCAGAATTCTTCGATGTCCGTGGTGGACTGGCTGATCATTAATGATCTGCTGAACCGATCCCACACCCAAGCGCAGCAGGCGGTCCTGTATTCGCAAGAGGCGCCGTACGTCCCCAGCTTTAGTAGTTCGGAATCAAGCAATTCAAGCTTCGGTAGTTCGAGCTTCGGTGGCGACAGTGGCGGCGGAGGCGGCTTCAGCGGCGGCAGCGGTTCAGATGGATCGTACTAACGATGCCTTGCACTCGGCCTAATGGCCACCTCATGGCATGGCGGCAGTACTAGCCTTGCCGTCGTGCTGCAGGAGTGTTGTGCAACTCTGCCGGCTGTGTTTACACTTGATACACCCCGATACCGACCACTAGGTCATTTGGACACACTGCAACTTAAAGACACGACGTTAACTGGCCTATCTTACGCGCGTTGCAGAGTGGCTCTTCAAATGCTCCCCTAGAGGAGACGAAACCCACTTCGATCTCGAGAGTCGATGACCAGAGCGACCATAGCTTTCCCCTTGGTGCTTCTGCTTGCGGCGGCATCAGCGTTGGACGCACAACAATCTCCCCGTCCGGAGAGTGTGCAGATTGCCATTCAAAGCCAGGAAGCTCTTAACAACCACGACGAGGCCAAGGCCTTGGCTTTGGTTCAAGCAGGTTTGGCGCGCTTTCCCGGCGACGACACGCTCGAAATCCAGTTGGCGCGGATTTATGCCTATCAGCGTCATGACCGTCAGGCCCTTGGGCTCCTGAACGCGGCTTTGATCCGCAACCCGAAGAACCGTGAAGCCAAACTCGAGGTCGCCCATCTGTACGGTTACCAGCGGAACTATACGCAGTCTGACCGTTACTACCGCGAACTGTTGGCCGCCGACGCCAATGATGAAGCGGCATCACTTGGGTTGGTACACAATCTGATCTTCGAAGGCAAGAAGGTGGAAGCGCGACAGGAAGTTGACCGAGCCCTGGCCCGGCATCCCACCAGTCTGGGACTCCAACAGTACAGCGATTACCTGGCGGCGAACCCCACATCTGAAACGCGAAAGCAGACCAACAATCGTGCGCAAGCCACCGAGTCATTCTTCGCGGACACTTCCGGCAACCGCTCCTTCTACTCGGCGCAAGGCTTGACGTACAAGCTCGGCCGGGCTGGTTCCAGCAGCTTCCGCCTGGAAGAAACGTCGCTTTGGAGGACCGGCACGAACACCACAACCGTGGTTTCCGGCACCGACGAAATCAGATTCCGGTTGAATCCGTACGTTGCCGTGCGCGCGGGAGCCGGAGCGATACGCTTTGCGGATAGCAGCCAGGCGCTTTACTCAGCCGATCTCGAACTGTATCCGTGGAAGAGTTTGCTGGTGTCCGGAGGCTTCTCCCGCTATCCCATTTTGCCTACCTGGGACGCCGCACAGCTCGATCTTCTTTCCGAAGGCTGGCATGGCCGCGCCGATTACAATATTCGCAATTTCTCCGTCGCGGGGACGGTCTACCTTACGCACTATTCAGACGGCAATCGCAGCGAACGCGAATGGGCGGAGACGTTGCGATGGTTTAGCCGGAGCAACAGCAGTTTTGCCGTCGCAGCAGGATATGCGTTTCGCCATCTTCATTACGCCCGGGACCTGGATCACGGTTACTTCAGCCCAACGCAATACCACAGTCACTTGGCGGCGGCCGGCGTGCGCTTCCGCGTCGGGAAAGTCTATCGCGGTGAGTACCTGGGCTACGCCGGCGTAGAGTCACTTCGCGACTTGGGCACCTATTCTCCCGCTGGAGAACTGCTCTTGAAGAACGATTTCTCCTGGGGGCAATGGGTTCTGTCGGCGGATTATTCGTATTTCCATGTGATCCAAACCACGGGAGCGTTTCGCGCCAACGCCATCACGGCAACCCTTGGTTACAAGTTTTAAGACCATCACTGGTGTCGGAAAGGTATCGAGTATGTCAAGCGGTAAACAGGAATTCCGGGTCTTGATCGTCGATGATGATGGGTCTACGCGCCGTCTCTTGAGCTCCGTGCTCAGCGCCGAAGGCTACGACTGCTCGACGGCCAGCGACGTCAGAACAGCAGAAGCCTTGCTCCGCCAGCGGCCATTCCAGCTTGCCCTTCTTGATTTGTACCTGGGAACCGGCAACGGCCTCAACGTGCTCGATCTTGTCAAAGTCATGCAACCCGAGTGCGCGTGCGTCATTATGACGGCCCATACCAGCGTGGAAACCGTAACCAAATCGATAGGCTCCGGCGCAGCTGAGTATCTCGGGAAACCGCTGTTGATCGACGATTTGTTGGCCGTGGTGCGGAGAGTCCAGCAAAGCCAGAAAGCTGCTCCCCAGGCCGCGGCGGAGGGCGATCCCGGGCCGGAAACAGCCATCATCGGGCGGACACCGAAGATGCTGGAAGTGTATCGCGCCATAGCGCGCGTGGCTCCTACCGAAGCCGGTGTGTTGATCCTGGGAGCCAGCGGGACGGGAAAGGAATTGGTTGCGCGGGCCCTGCACGAGCACAGCGCGCGAGCCAAGATGCCCTTTGTTCCCGTCAACTGCGGCGCGCTTCCCGAGAACATTTTGGAAAGTGAACTGTTTGGCCATGAAAAGGGCGCTTTCACCGGCGCTGACAGCAGCCGCCCGGGCTTGTTTGAAGCCGCGCATGGAGGCACGCTCTTTCTCGATGAGATCTCAGAGACGAAGCCGGGTTTTCAAGTCAATCTTCTGCGCGCGGTCCAGGAACAACAGATACGCCGGGTCGGCTCGCATAAGTACACTCCTGTCGATGTCCGGATCGTGGCCGCCAGCAATCGCGACTTGAGCAAACTTATGGCCCAGGGCCAGTTCCGCGAGGACCCCTACTACCGTCTCAGCGTGGTGGTGATCCGCTTGCCCAGCCTGGAAGAACGCCGCGACGACATCCCGCTGTTGGCACAACATTTCTTGAAGCGCTCCAACCTCAAGAACAAACGCACCGTGCGCATCACGGACCAGGCCCTCCGGGTTTTGACGGAATCTTCCTGGCCGGGCAACGTGCGCGAGCTGGAGAACCTGGTGGAGCGGCTTGCCATCTTTTGCACTTCGGGCGAAATCGGCATTGCCGACGTTCAACAGGAGCGGCGTACAACCGCCACCAACGGCGCATCCACAGGCAATTCATCTTCAACTCTCGAAGAGATGGAGCGGCAACACATTATTCGCGTCTTGCAGGAACACGCGGGCAACAAGTCAAGAGCCGCGCGGGCGTTGGGCATTGAGCGCAAGACTCTCTATCAGAAGGCGCGACGCCTGGGAATCGATTTGCTCATCGGATCATGAAACATCTGCCCATCCCGAACGACGCTCCCCGCGTAACCCTGGCGCGCTGGGTCAGGCTCAACCTGATCCTTCTCGGCCTGGTGGGGTTGGTTAGCGTGGCTTTGCCGGTCTCAACCCTGAGCGAGAAGCTCAGCGATTTCTATTTTCGTTTGCGGACGCCACGCCCCACCTCGTCGCAGGTGGCGCTGGTCATGATCGATGAAGTTACCCTGGCGCGCTACGGGCGCTGGCCGTGGCATCGCGCGCAGCTTGCACAGCTGATCCGTGCCGTCGCCGCACAGCAGCCTCGCGCCATCGGCCTGGACGTGCTTCTGCCCGAGCCAGAGGACCAAGCCAACGACGCCGCGCTGACCCAGGCGATCCAGGCGACGCCCAACATGGTCCTGGTATCGAAGATCTCCAGCTCCCCCAACGGAAATTTGTGGATCGATCCCCAGCCCCAATTCCTCGCAGTGGCCGCCGGCGTCGGGCATGCGCAAGCCATTATCGATCTCGACGGCGTCTGCCGCAGCATCCCGTTGGAGGAGCCCAGCGCGGATGGAATGCGTCCGGCCTTTGCGCTCAAACTGGCGTCCATGGTGCAGCCTCAACTGGCTGCCATGATCGCCCCTTCCGAGACAGAAACCTCCGGCACACAGCGCCTTGAACCGCGTGCTCCGTTCGTGATCGATTTCCGCAGGCAATTCACGCCCGGCCAAGAGCCACCACCATTCGTGGTTGAGTCAGCGGCCGACTTGCTGTCCGGCAAGAGTGCTCCCAAGCTTGCCGGGAGAGTTGCCCTGATCGGGTTCGGTTCCACGGAAGTCAGCGACCGCCTGGTGACTCCGGTCAGCGATCAGCTTCCGATGCCCGGCGTGGAAATCAACGCCAACGTTGCCGATATGCTCCTGGCGGGAAGGTCGCTCATCAGGCTGGGAATTCCAGAGCAAGTGCTTGTCGTGGTTTTGGCTAGTGCGATCTTTCTGTGGCTGGTGGTGCGGTTGCCGGGGGCCCGCGGCTTGTTTTTATTGACTGCCATTCTGGTGGCCGGCTATTTCGCCGCATTCTTCGTTTTTCTCTACCTCCACCATATGGTTTCCTACGGGCCTCTGGTGGTGGCCGGCGTGCTGGCGGCGCCCCTTGCGCAACTTGAGAACTTACTGATCGTGGAGCGGGAAGTAACTTTGCGCCTACAGCACCTCCGGCAAGCTATCCAGCCGCATTACGGGCAGGTTGAAACATCAGCCCATGCTTCGGCCGGGTCAAACCCGTCGGCGTGTGGCCGACTGCATTGGAAGCTGGCCGCATTGAAAGACCTCCAGGCGAAACTCTCTTCGCTGAATGCGTTTAACGAGACCCTCCTCGAAACCATGAGTGAAGGACTGGCCGTCTTCGGAGCCGACGGTACTCTCCGCTTCAGCAACACGACGTGGAAGCAATTCTGCCGGAGGCATAACGTTGTGTTGGACCGGCTATCGGGCATCGCCGAACTCGCAGGCGGCTGGCGCGACCTTGCGTCGCTGACCCATGATTCGGCCGCGTGGACGGAACACGAAGCGCCTCTGGGTGAAGAACTGTGGTTGCTCCGCGCCGTGCGTCTTCCTTGGACGTCCTTTGCTGAGGCCGGCGCGGTCATGCTGATGGCGGAAGACATCACCGCGCGAAGACAGAGGGACCAGGCTCGATCGGAAGCGTTGAGCTTTGTTACTCACGAGCTGCGCACCCCGTTGCTTTCGATCCAGGGATTCTCTGAAGTACTGATGCGTTATCCCAACTCGCCCGCGAGCAGCGAAGCCCCAGCCACCATCTTTCGCGAGACCAATCGTCTGGTAGCCATGATCAACACCTATCTGGAGGTCTTGCGGCTGGATTCGGGAGCGCGTCCCCTCCACAGATCGCGAACCAACGTGAACGCGATGGTGGCACACGTGGAGAAGGTTGTTCGCCCTCTGGCGGCATCGGCCAATGTGTCGGTGAGAGTGGAAGTCAACCCTGCTGTGGATTCCCTGGTTTGCGATGAGACACTTGTCGCCGGCGCGCTTCTGAACCTTGTGAGCAATGCCATCAAGTACGGAATGGATGGCTCGGAAGTGCTGTTGCGCGTCAATTCCCAAGAAAACGAAGTCACGTTTGAAGTCCGTAACTCCGGTCCGGCTATTCCCGCAGCCGAGCTGGAACATATCTTCGAGCGCTTTTACCGCCCCGCGCGCAGTGAATCCATTCCTGGCTGGGGCTTGGGACTCAGCTTTGTGCGTCGCATTTGCCAGCAACACGGCGGACGCGTCCATGTGAACAGTAATGAAATCTCCGGCACCTCGTTCGCCTTCACATTGCCTCGGGGAGCCCGTGAAGTTTTGGAGGTCGCACCATGAAAACCGCGTTACGACTCCAGGCCATCAGTCTCCTGCTGTACTGCGCGCTTGCGGCAGCGCAAGAACCGGCGCCCGCCCCGGTGAGAGCGCCTTTCGCCGGCGCAACCATTTCCGACTTCAAAGGCAAAGTTGGCATCCAGGTTCCAGGCCAGGCCTTGAAAACTCCAGCGCGGGGTGACATCTTGCCCCCGGAAACTGAGATCAACACCGAGGACGGCCGGCTCTTGCTTCGGCTCACCGACGGCAGCGATGTTGTCGTGCGGCCGCGCACTCGTCTGGTCTTGAAAGAACCCGAGACCAGCGGATGGCGCTACTTGCAGCTCTTGATCGGCCGTATCCACACTCGCGTCCAAAAACATTTCGGTGGCACGCCGCCGGTCGAGATCGGTACTCCTAGCGCAGTGATTTCGGTCCGCGGTACCCAGTTCGACGTTGAGGTAGACCGCAGAGGCATCACCGAGGTAGACGTCACGGAGGGCGTGGTTGAGTTGAACTCCATTCGCGGCGGCGACGGTGTCATGATCAGCGCCGGTTTCTCCAGCCGCGTAAGCATGGAATCTGCACCTGAAGTCCCCCGCCCCACTCATGATTTGCGCCCGCAGCTCGAGCGCCCCGGAGGTCGCGACCGTGACGGCAGAGGTTCCGATGACGATCCACTGAAGATTCTGACATCCTCTGAATCTGGGCGCAGTGGAGGGTCCGATTCCCACGACGGCGGCACTTCAGGATCGTCAGGATCTTCAGGATCTTCAGGATCTTCCGGATCTTCAGGGTCCTCGGGATCTTCCGGCTCATCGGATGGTGGCGACAGGTCCTCAGGCAGCGATGGCGGTCGTTCCGGCTCGGATGGTGGCCATTCCGGTTCGGACGGCGATCGGCACGGTAGTGGGAAGCCGCCCGGGATTGAGGATCTGTTCGGCGCGCGGCCGTTCTAGCGTGAACATGGTCTTTCGACGAGTCTTGATCGCGACCCATAATAATCTCGACGACTGTAACTGTTAACCTCATGCCTGAGTTCTTTCGACACATACAACGCTCCATACGCTGTTTGCGATCTAATTCAAAACGAGCTACTTAGAATTTTTTTCTATTGGCACGAAACCTGCATTCAAGAGCAGCACGACCGGCTAGTAAACCCGGGAGGCTTTTGACCGCAGGGGTAGTGCTTCTGCGCCTCCCGGGGTTTTCCCGGCGTCTAGCCATTCTCGTCTGGAGTCCCCTTGTAAATTCTTCAGAATTTTGGAGGCTAAATGAAGCGGTTTTCTTTGCTCTTGTGGGTTTGTTTCGCAGTTACGCTGGCTCTTACAGGTTGTGGCGGCGGCAGTAACAGCAAGAACGCGGTTCAGCTTACCGGCACGCCGGTGATGCTGCAGACCGGAGACGCAGTCAACGATCAGATCGCCAAATTTGAATTGACCATCAGCGCCATAACCTTGACGGGCACGGGCGGTACTGCCAACACGGCGAACCTGCTCAGCGCTCCGGCGGAAGTCGAGTTTGTGCACTCCGCTGCGACTCTGGAACCGCTCACGCTGGCGCACATCCCGCCGGGAATGTACAGCGGCGCAACCCTCACCGTTTCCAACCCTGAAGTCGTAGCCATCGTTGGCGGAGTGCCAACGAAACTGAACGCTACTCTGTCCTCGACGACGGTGAATGTGACGTTCAGTCCCAACGTGACAATCGGCACATCGCCGATGTTCCTGAACTTCGACCTTGACCTGGCCAATTCGGTCACCATCAGCGGGAACAATGCTACGATTTCCGCGAAATTCAACGTGACCACCACCACCGTTGCCCCGCATGAGGACAATGAAGACGACAATGATGGAGAAATCGAAGACGTCCACGGCAGCGTGACCAATATCACCGCGCCGAATTTCACCATTCAGACTGGCTCGATGACTATTACGTTTGCCACGGATTCCAACACCAGGTTCCACGACGGGATCTCGCAGCTCTCTGACCTCAAGGTGGGCGACATCGTGGAAGTGGATGGGATCACCAAGAGCGACGGCACCAAGCTGGCAACGAGTGTCGAACGCGAGGGCGACGAAAACGGTGAAGAGGTCGAAGGTCTGATCTCGACCCTTGACAGTCCGTTGACCACGATCACCATCGTTCATCAGATGGATTCGAAGGGTACTTCGAGCTCCCCGGTAACGGTGAACGTCGGCGTGAATTCCAACACCGTCTTCAGAGTGAGGACGGACAAACTCAACATCAGCGCTCCGATGTTCGATGCCACGCACATCGGTAAAGGCCAGCGCATTGAAGCCGACATCAGCAGCTCCTCGTCCATGGTGGCTTCGAAAGTGAAGCTGCGTGAACAAGCTCTGATCGGGACGGTGGCGGCTTCGCCGGCGCCAACCAGTTCGGGGTTCACCCTTAATGTGAGTCCGACATCGGCGTTCGGCACTCTGAGCGGCGCTACAACCGTAGCCGTAACCTTTGCCAACGGCGCTGATGAGAGGTCAACGCCGGTTGCCGGCGCCACCATCCGCGTACGCGGGTTGGTGTTCGTGAACGGCACAACGTACTCGTTGATCGCCGTGCGCGATGACGACAACCACTAAACCCTGTTCGCTTAACCACAAAAAGGCCCGCTACGGCGGGCCTTTTCTTACATCCATTCTGATCTCCTTTCACGGCTTCGCGTACGGAAGGGGCGTGAGTTCGCCTTCCGGAGCCACATTGACCTCGATGGCCCCCTCCTGGGGTAGCGCGTCCACCGGCAAACGGTCGCGCCACAGGGAAAAGCGAATCCTCAACCGAGAGCCTGCGGTTGCGCCAAGCAGGCCGAGCGGCACCTGACATTCAAAAATGCTTTCCAGGCCGATGCGGATGGAGTCGCTCTCGAGACCCTTCGTCTCTTTTCCCTCGGTTCCGAACTTCCAACTCTGGATTCTGCCCGCCAAGATCTCGGTCTCCAAGCGATAGGCCGGTGCCGATACGTCATCGGCAACCGGCTCCAGGCTCAGGACCAATTGGGTCACAGAGCCGCTCCACTGGATGGGTGGCTCCGTGAAATCCAGCCGGCAATAAAGGTTATCTTCATCCACCCCCGCGTAGCCGGTGTTCAATAGGCACGGTGTGCCGTGCATGGCCGAAGAGTGATGGTCAGCCACGTGGACGGCCGCGCCCAGCCAGTCAAAGTAACCGATGTCCTTTCCATCGATCACAGGATGGATATATGCCGTTTGGGGAGTGAAGCGCGGCTTGCCCGCCGCCCTGGAGATCGGCTGAGCCAGCGCGTGAGGAGGCGCAGCCTCCAGCGCTTGATACACGTTGGCAAGGTGCTTGCGGTACAGCTCGTCAAAATCGCGGTCATTGGCGGAGTGGTGGTCCGGCCCATACCACCAATTCCAGTCGCTGCCCTCGGCGATGAGCAGCTCTTCATAGGCCAATGCCTTTTTCTTGGGGGGAGCCTTGGCGCCGCGCTCTTCGTAGAAATCGCGCGCCGCGGCAAGATGGTCCCAGGAGAGGTTGTCCTCCGGCGCGCCAATCCAAACGTCGAAATTGGCGTTGATCCACGAGCCGGGGAAGATTGATCCCAGCTTCTGCGGTGATGTCGTACGGCCTACAGCTTCAGATACCGTCAAGGCTTCGAGCGCGGGATCTTTCTGGACTCCATCGTAAAGCCGGCGCAGGAATTCACGTCCCGACCTGGGATAGAACTCCCAGGCGTTCTCGCCGTCCAGGATGATGGAGACGACGGCGTCTCTTCCCTTCTTTAGGAGCGGTTCCGCGGACTTTTTCACGCGCCGGATAAAATCTTCCGCCGCTTCGCCGGCATGCACT
>DATFQZ010000002.1:0-8902 GCA_035263765.1 Candidatus Angelobacter sp.
CCAGACCGCGATACCACTCGCGCTCGTCGCGCTTGAAGGCGCGGGGCAAGGCGTGCAGCGCGGAGATCTCCGTCATGCGGTCGGTGGAATCCACCAGCACTGCAGTCGATAGATTGCGCAAGACCAGGACCCGCCCCGGCGTCGAGGCGGGCAGGTGAAAGTGCGCGTTGGCCTCCACCACAAAGTACGTTATGCCGTCCCGCTCCAGCGTGTACTTGAGCTTGCCGAGGCGCGGGGAAATTGCGCCCAGCGTGAACGGATGCATCCCTTCCATGCCGCGAATTTCCTTCACCGCGGCGGCGGCGATGGCAAACTTGTATCCTGCCACCGTGAACAGGATCACGCCTTCCTGGGCGCGTGATGCCGGCGCTGCGGGCTGCTTCCTCACACCGCGCCTACCTTGGCCCCGCCGAAAATAAACAACAAGCGCTTCTCAACCGCGCGATAGATCCAATCCATCGGCAATACCTGGTCCACGGAGCCGCTCTGGATCGCCTCCTGCGGCATGCCGAAGATCACCGCGGTGGATTCATCCTGGGCGATGGTATGCCCGCCGGCGGCGCGCACGGCCTGGACTCCTTTGGCCCCGTCGTTGCCCATGCCGGTGAGAATGATCCCGATCGCCAGGGGGCCCGCATACTCCGCGGCGCTCTCCAGGGTGAGGTCGGCGCACGGACGGTAGCCGTTGATGCGTGGACCATCGTCGAGCGAAACCCGGCCCGAAGGTGAGACCCGCATGTGGTGCGAGCCAGGACACACATAAATCTGTCCTGGCACGATAATCTCGCCCGATTCGGCTTCCTTCACCCGCATTTGCGAAACTTCCGACAGCTGTTTGCTGAATTGCGCGGTGTAGTTCCCGGGCATGTGCTGCACCAGCACCACGGCCCCGGGAAAGTCCTTGGGGAATTGTGGGATCACTTTCATCAGCGTGGCCGGACCACCCGTGGAGGCCGCCATCACCACAATCGGAAACTTCCCCGATGCGTTGCGCGCATTGGCCGCTGAAACCGCCGGCCGCCCGTTTGGCTCGGTCTGCTGTCCGAAAGTTGTGGACACCGGCTCAGTCCGCGGGGACGATGACGCCACTTCCTGCTGCAACTTGGACCGCGTTGCGGTGCGGACGACACGAACTTTGGCCGCCATCCTCAGCTTGCGGCAGATTTCTTCCTTCACCGAACTCATGTCGAGATCAACGCCGCCTTTGGGCTTCGCGACAAAATCAATCGCGCCCAGTTGCAATGCCTTGAGGGTAACCTCCGCGCCTTCCCGCGATTCCGAACTGACGATCAGAATGGGATGCGGGTTCGTGGACATGATGATCTCGGTAGCCTGCAAGCCGTCCATGTGCGGCATGTTGATGTCCATGCTGACCACGTCGGGCTTCAGCACCTCCGTCTGGGTCACGGCATCGCGCCCGTCGCGGGCTTCGCCGCAAACCTCCAGTTGCGGGTCAGAAGCCACGATGTTGTGCAGCACTTTGCGCATGAACGTCGAATCGTCCACGATCAACACGCGCATTCTTTTGCCGGCATAACTCATTTCAGATTGTTTCCCTCATCGTGCTCCCGCCATGGCCCCCGTGGCCGGCAAGTCCACCGCCGGTCCAATCAGCCGCGTTACTGCCGTCAGGAACGGTTCCTCCTGCACCGGCTTGGTCATGAAAGCCACCGCACCTTCTTTCATGGCGCGATCGCGATGCTTGGCTCCCGCCCGGGAAGTCACCACCATCACGGGCAGTCCACGCGTCTTTTCGTCCTGGCGCAAGTGCGCCAGCAATTCGTAGCCGTTCGTGCGCGGCATCTCCAGGTCCGTTACGATCAGGTTGCAGCGCATCTGGCTCACGATCTCCAGCGCTTCCAGACCGTCAGAGGCCAACCGCACGCGGTAACCGGCTTTCTCCAGCATCTTTCCTACAAACTTGCGCACGCTGATGGAGTCGTCCACCAGCACGACAACCTTTTCTTCCGGCACGTAATCGATGGCCGCGTGCGGAATCGCGCCGCGCGCCGCCGCCCCCGGAGCAAAGATGCGGGCCGCCGTCGCATTGGTCATCAACGGACGATGTTCGATGGCCTCTCCCGCCACCAGGCGGTTCACGTCGATCAGCAGAATCAGGCTGCCGTCCGGCGCGATGGTGGCGCCGGGGAACATCTTGATGTTGCGCAGGTATTCGCCCAGATTCTTGATCACGATTTCGTCCTTGCGCACCACGTCTTCCACCACTAAACCCACTTGCCGCCCGGCTACGTTTACGATCACCACGCGGAAGTAGCTGTTGATGGGCTGGAACTCCTCCAAGCCCATGGCCGCATCCAGCCGGACCACTTCGGTGACCTGGTCGCGGACCTTGGTCATCCACTTGCCGCCGACTTCTTCCATGTCGCTCACCTTGAGCCGGCGAATCTCTTCGACAAACGCCAAGGGCAGCGCGAACATGGTCTTGCCGCAGCGCACAAACAACGCTTGCGAGATGATGAGCGTGAGCGGGACCTTCAGCGTGAAGCGCGTGCCGCGGCCCTTCTCGGTTTCGATCTCAATCTCACCGTTGAGCAGCAGCAAGTTGGACCGGACAACGTCCAATCCGACGCCACGCCCCGCGAGTTCCGTCTTGCGCGGCGCGGTGGAAAATCCGGGACGGAAAAGCATGTCCAGCAGTTCGCGTTGGGTGAGGTCTTCAACGTCCTCTACGCCGGCCAAGCCGCTTTCGACCGCCGTCTTGCGCACTTTGTCGAAGTCGATGCCGCGACCGTCGTCCTCGACCTCGATATAAATGTTGTTTCCGCGATGGTAGGCGCGCACCGCGATGTTGCCGTGGTCGGTCTTGCCCGCCTGATAACGTTCCTCTTCGCGCTCCAGGCCATGGGCCGCTGCATTGCGCACCAGATGAATCAGCGGATCGGAGATCTGCTGGATGATGTTGTTGTCCAGTTCCGTTTCCGCGCCGGCGAAGGTAAGCTCAACCTTCTTGCCCGCCGCTTTGGCCGCGTCGCGCGCCGTGCGCGCCAGGCGCGTGTAGAGATTGCCGATGGGCACCATGCGCGCCTGCGTGATTTCGTCTTGCAGGCGGTGGGCCAGCTTGGTGAATTCGTCGATATCGGAGTCCACGCGGCGCACGAAACCGTCGAGCTGCGTCAGCACTTCCGTGATATCGGCGGAGATTTCCGTCAGCGACCGGGAGAGGATGTTGAAGTCGTCATAGCGGTCCATCTCCAGCTCGCTGAATTCGGCCAGCGCGTGATCAAACGAATGGGAGTAACTGGAGTAGCCGCTGCGCAGCGGGAACGATTCGCCCGCGGGCTTTTCCGCCGGCGCGGTACGAATGCGGCTGAATTCGTATTTCTCCTGGAACTCAGCCACTTTGTCCTGCATGCGTGCTTTCGAGAAATTCAGCACATCGGCCAGGCGTTCCAGCTCCGCCACGCGGCCCAGCATGCGCGTACGGTTGATGACCAGCTCGCCGACCGCGTTCATCATGCGGTCCAGGCGTTCCAGCGCAATGCGTACGGACTTGGACTGCGGCGTGGCCGTCGGCTCCTTGCGCAGCAATTCGTCCTCAGCCTTGTCGCTCTTCTCGCTCTTTTCCGGAACCTCGGGCTTCTTGACCGCCATGGGCGCGGGAGCCATGGCCAGATGCGCGGGTTCTTGCAGCTCCGGCTCCGCAAGCGGCAACGGCCGCGCTTCTTCCACCACCGGCGCGGGCACGCTCGCGACCTCCGGAGCGCGGGCTTCGACAGTGACGGGAGCCGCGCTTGCGGCTTCGCCGCCTTCTTCCGCCTCTTCTTTTTCCGCCGGCGCCAGGCGGCCGATGCGCGCCAGCAAGGGCTGTACCGCGGTCTGCATCTCGGCGTCATCCGCCCACTGGCGATAGAGGAATTTCTTGAGGACATCCACCGCTTCCAGACAGATGTCGATGATTTGTGCGCTGGGTTTCAGGTCACCGTCACGCAGACGTCCAATCAGGTCTTCGGCGCGGTGCGCTACGTGCGAGATCCGGTGCAGGCCAACCTGCGCTGCCGATCCCTTCACGGTATGCATGGCCCGCAGCAGGCGATGGATCTGCTCGGTTCCCGGGTTCGTCTCCAGCGACAGCAGGCAATGCGTAACCACTTGCAAATGCTCTTCCGCTTCAGGGACAAAGAATTCCAGGACCTCGGCCGGGACCGCATCATCCGCGGGCATCGGCTCAGGCGGAATCTCCTGGACCGCGGCCGGCGTCTCGGCCGGTGCGGCTTCTGGAGTCTGGGCGCCGTCCGGCGATGCGTCCGCGGCTTCGGCTTGAGCCGGCTCGCCCGCCGCCGTGGGTGCGGGAGTCTGGAAAGCAAACGGGAAGCGCAGCTTGAACGCGCTGATGTCCTCCTCGGCCTCAGTCATGTTGGCGCTGATCATGATCAGGTCCGATTCCAGCATGGCTACGGCTTCAGAAATGAATTCCACCAGCGGGGCCGCGGCGTCAGCGGAGACACCGGCGTTCATCGCGTACTGGAAAATGTGGCCGAGCTTGGCGGCAATTTCGGAGAACAGCGGGAAGCCATACGATGCCGACGTCCCGGAAAGCGCGTGCGCCGCGATGTACAAGCGCTCCACGTCCTCGGCCTGCGGATATGGATCGAGGAGAATGCCGTAGTACTCCCGCAGGAATTGCAGGCGCTCGGACGCCTCCTGTAGAAAGACTTCGGCGAATTCTGCCCGCTGCTCGTTCAAGCTCTCTCCTGTGCGACCGCTGCCGTGCGCGAAGCCGCCGGCTTCTGGTAAATGCGCGCGTCGCGGTAAACGTGCGTTTCAAATTTCACATCGGCCTTGCTGATGGTCTCCGCGTGGCCCAGAAACAAATAGCCGCCCGGCTCCAGGTATTCGTAAAAACGCTGCATCAGCTGCGCCTGCCGCTCTTCAGAAAAATAAATAAGGACGTTCATGCAAAAGATGCAGTCGAACTTTCCCATGTACACCACTTGCGCCAGGTTCATGGGCGCGAAGGTCACCAGGTTGCGAATGCGCGGCTTGACCACATAGTGGCCGTTCGACCGCGAGAAATACGTCTCGCGCTGCCGGGGATGGATGCTCTCCAACGAGCGCGGGTCGTACACTCCGTGCTCGGCGTGGTCCAGCGCCTTGCGGCTGATGTCGGTGGCCAGGATGTGAATGTTCCAGGCATCGGCAAACTCCAGCGCATCGGCCACCGTCATGGCGATCGAGAAGGCTTCTTCTCCCGTGGCGCAACCGGCGCTCCAGATGCGCAGCGACCGCGGGCTCTCCCAGAACTTCTTCATGTGCAGCTCGGGCAGGACCTTCTTCTCCAGCGCCTCAAACGCCGCGGGGTAGCGGAAGAACGAAGTCTCTTGCGTCAGCAGGCGCTGCAAGAGCGAGTCGTATTCCACGTTGGAATTCTTGATCAGGCGCAGCAGATCCGTGCCGTGGGACAGCTTGCGGGACTCCACGTGCTCGCGCACCCGGGTCGAAAAGAAACGGTCGCGGGAGGCATCAAAGAGGATCCCGGAACGCGTTTCGATCAGACCGCGAATCTCGCTCAACTCGTGCTCGCTAACTGTGACTTGCGTGGTCGCCATTCCGCTGTTCTCCTGGGTACCCGGTTAACCAACTAACGTCGCGTTGCTGCGGCTACCAGTTCAGGCCTCGCCTCGTTCGGACCGGCGGCGGCGACGCGGAATTGCGACAGGGCCTCATTGAGCTGCTCCGACATGTGCACCATCTGCTCCACAGTGCGCGCCGTTTGCCGCGCGCCCTGAGAAGTCTGGCGGGTGATGTTGGAGATGATTTGCATGGCGTTGGCCACGCCTTCCGTGCCTCGCACCTGCTGTTTGGAAGCCAGGGAGATTTCCTGCACCAGTTCGGCCGACTGGCGCACGACGCTCGAAATCGCGTCCAGTGCGCGTCCGGCCTGATCGGCCAGCTTGGCGCCGATTTCCACTTCCTTGGTGCCTTCCTCCATGACCACCACAGCGTCGTTCGTCTCGGCCTGAATGGCTTTGATCAGTGCGGCGATGTCTTTGGTGGCGTTGCGCGAGTGCTCGGCCAGCTTGCGGACTTCGTCGGCGACCACGGCGAACCCGCGGCCGGCTTCCCCAGCGCGCGCGGCTTCGATGGCCGCATTCAACGCCAGCAGGTTGGTCTGCTCGGTAATGTCGTTGATCACGTTGACGATTTCGGAAATTTCCAGCGAACGGTCGCCCAGCGCCTTGATGCGCTTGGCCGTGGCCTGCACCGATGAGCGGATGCGCTGCATGCCTTCCAGCGTGTCGCGCACCGAGCGGTTGCCTTGCTCGGCGGCGTCGAGCGCGCGGCGCGCCGCTTCCGCGCTGGCTTCGGCGTTGTTCGACACCTGCTTCATCGACACCGTGAGCTGCTCCACGGCGGACGACGTGTTGGTGATTTCCTGGTCCTGTTGGATGGCGCCGGTGGACATCTCTTCCGACGCGATCAGAATTTCGTTGGCGCTGGATTGCACGTCGAGAGCGCCCTTACGCACGCGCTCCAGCACTTTCACGAAGTTGTCCAACATGTAGTTGACCGAATCCACCACGTTGCCCAGAGCGTCATTGGTGACCCGGCCGCGCAGCGTCAGGTCGCCACGGGCGATCTGGCTGACGATGGTCAGGAACTCCGTCACGCTCTTTTGCAGGTTCTCCTGGGTCTCCTGGTTGAACAGCACGCGCGACGAGGCTTCCGCCGCGCGATTCAGGTTCTCGGCGATAAAGCCGAAGTCGTCCGAGGATTCCACCGCGGCGCGGGCCCGGTAATCGCCCTGGGCGAAGCGTTCCGCAAACGAGGTCAGGTTCCGCACCGGTTCGATCACGTTGTTGGCGATCACGAAGAACGTCGCGAAGCTGGCGCCGGCCCACACGACGACGGCTCCGAGCACCAAGGCGTTGAGCCCGCTAAAGTCCGTGAGGCCGGAAGCGGTATGAGCCTGCTGCCCGCCATGAAATGCCAGGTACAGCACGACAAACATGGCGATGACGTCGCCTCCCACCAACATCCAAAGTTTCGAGCTCAAACGACCCTTCATACTTCCTCCAATATCCTGTGCCGTTGACGGCGGCTCTTAACTGTCAAAAATCAGTTCTTCAAATCACCGGGACGGGAAACGCCTCGGTCAATCTCCTCAAATCCAGCGCCAACGCCAAACGGTCCTGATGGCGCAGCATGCCGCAACAATGGGGAACATCACGCGGCGCTTCTTCGATGAGCAACGGATCGGCCGTGCTGTAAGTGCCGATCACCTCGTCGGCCGCAATCCCCAGCCGCATGTAGTCATGGTCATCATCCGCAGCCAGGCTGGCCACCACCACGTGTTTGGGCGGCAGGTCAGGACGCCGGCCTTCGCTGAAAGCGATATCCACCACCGGAACAATCGATCCCCGTAAGTTGAAAATGCCCATCAAGAAATTCGGGGCCAGCGGCACCCGAGTCAGAGTAGGCCATTCCACCACTTCTTCCACATCCAGCACGGAGAGACAAAAGCGCTCGCGGCCAGAACGGAACACGCAATACTGGCGCTCCGGCTGCTCCGCCTGCGGCAGAAGTTCCAATTGCTCCGCGTCTGGCGCTAGTGGTTCGAGTTCTTGTGGTTCGTCAGGCATCTATTTCCAACCCTACATCGACTTGCTAGAGTTCCCTCACCCGCACTAGTGTCAGAGAGGGAACGCCCCGTGCCTTGCGGGCTCGGGATTTCGGCAGCAGGCTCCCGCTCCGCTCACGCCTGCTAGCGCCTCAACTTGTGGTTCATCCGGCATGTTTTAGCTTCTAGCCTCTAGCTTCTGGCTCCTAACGCCTGATTCCAGCTTCTGGCTAGCAGCTAGAGGCCAGCAGCCAGACGCTTTCTTACTATTTTTTCCCTACCAAACTTCGCACCGTGCGCACGAGTTCGTCGCTCGAGAACGGCTTGACCACGTAGCCGTCAGCGCCCTGCTCTTTTCCCCAAAACTTGTCGCTCTGCGTGTTCTTCGAAGTCACCATCACCACCGGGATGCTTGCGTACTCAGCCCTGCCTTTGAGGTCCCGGCACGCCTGGAATCCGTTGCGTTGCGGCATGACCACGTCGAGCAAGATCAAGCTGGGCTGCTCAGCGTCGATTATCTGTTCCAGCCGCATCGGGTCGTGGAGCGCCACGGACGAATACCCGGCACGGTCCAAAACGGACTGCATCAACCTGATTTCAGCGGGCGAATCGTCGACAATCAGAATCTTCGTCAAGCGCACAAGCCTCGGGGCAGATATCTCCGCCCAGAGTAATGCAATTGTCCGGCCAAGGTTTTGGGGATCCGCTATAGGAACGAGATTGCGGTAAACCTTTTACAATCATTTGTTTATCTTCTGCAAACCAAGGATTGTGGAGTCTCTTTCGGAGGCCTGAGACGTGGTATTGTCTCATCCTGAGACGTTCTCACGGTAAAACCGTTCCCACAGGTAAAAGATGACAGCCGCGGCAAACGGGTCGATCGATCGGGACCATCATGCACCGGCGAAGCGCGCGTGATAAATGATCGCCCGCCGTAGAGACGCGGCACCGGGGTCCCCGGACCGGGCCGGTTTTGCCCGGGCTGGGGTGGAGGCATTGCCGCGTCTCACACTTAACCTCAAGACGCTTTGTAAGGCGGGACACGCCGTCTTAGCGTAAACATTGAGACGTGGCGGTGCCACGTCTCTACGTACAAGGCTTGTCAATTTATCCGAAGACGCTCTGAGCCGACGGCGGGATCCGAATCTCACCCGTGAAGTTTCTCGCCCTCGTCCAGCAGCGCGAGCAGGCGTTTGGCGGTTGCGGCCAGGTTCACAGCCGCGTCGATGTTATTGGCTTCTTTGGCCCTGGTCACGTGGGTCCGCATTTCTTCAATTTGCCGCCGGGCGATCTCCAGGGCAAGGCCCAGGTCGGTGGCTTCTT
>DATFQZ010000003.1:0-12526 GCA_035263765.1 Candidatus Angelobacter sp.
CTTCGATCTCACGACCACTCCGCCCACGGTCATTGCCAACATTCCTACGGGCCAGTCACCCGATTTCGACGGACCGGTGGGCGTAGCACCCTGTATCGCTTCCGCCCAAGGGCGTGCTTTGTCTGACCCAACCTGCGGCGATATGCGTGCCGATGAAATGTCCTACGACGAAAAGGACAAGATCCTCCTGGTGACCAACGGTGATCCTGGGCTCCCCTTCGCTACTCTCATTGACATGTCGGCGGTGGTTGCGCGAACCGGCAACTGTCTACCGGTCAACCCCGCGAATCCTTACAGCCCCACGAACTTCCCGACCTGCATTCTGGGCCAGATTTACTACGATGGCGCGCCCATCAACAACATCAACGTGCCAGTGGATGATACCCTCTCTAACCCTCCTGCGACTAACCAGTTACCTTGCCCTGATCCCTCCACCACGGCGCCTTCGGGCGTTTCCGGGACTGGCAAGGGCGCAGGCGGCAAGAATGTGCCCTGCCATCATGGCCCCTTCATCGCCAGCTTGGGAACAACCGCCATCTCCCCTGCGGGACTGGGCGGATCAACGTTCAATCCGAATACCGGGCATTTCCTGGTAACCAACGGCAATGCCACGGCCGATCTGACCATAGGAACCGTCGATGAGATCGATCCGCGCATCGGTAACCCCAACGGGCCGGTGGTCGTCAACAGTTTCACTATGAAGAACTGCATGCCGACCAGCATCGTGCAAGGCCCGGGCAACCAGTTCCTGGTGGGCTGTGCCGACCACGATGGCGTGGCTTTCCCGCCCAACGAATACGTGATTGACGGCAAGACTGGCGCCATTTTGGCAACCATCACCACCGTCGGCGGTGTGGACGAAACCTGGTTCAACCCTGGCGACGGCAACTACTACCTCGCGGCCCGTGACATGCCTAACGGACCGGTGCTGGGGGTGATCGATTCCAAGACCAATACGTGGCTGCAGAACGTCACCACCAACACCAACTCGCATAGCGTCGCCGTGGACCCCAGCAACAACCATGTCTTTGTGCCTCTCCAAGCGGGCCCAATATGCACGACACAAAGCTCGAATGGCTGTATCGGCGTGTACGCTCGACAGTGAGGATCACGCAAGATGAAAACCAAGCCCGGACATTGTTCCGGGCTTGGCTTTTTCAGAAGCCGTGTTTGAAGGGGCATGGCTTTAAACCGTGCCGTTTGGACCTCTCAATTAAGAACGCGGGCTTCAGCCCCTCAGTTTTTAATTAGGATCCAGCCCAGTTTAGGAAATGGTGTAACTCGGCCAGGGATTAAAGGGAGCCCAGCCTCTTTCCCTGTGTCATCTTGTCTATAACAACGACGGACGAACCAGCACTGATTTTCTTATGGAACAGCTCTTGTTACCGCGCGCGCGTCTCCTGGTAGTAACGCAACTTCCACTTCCCTTCGCGTTTCAACCACAGCTCGCTCACCAGCACTCGCTTGATGCGTACCGGGGCTTTCGGTGGAAACTCTATCGTCAGCTCGTACGTCACGAGTGCAGCGTCCGCTCCTACAGGCAGGACTTTGAGAGCAACCAGGTAATACTTGTTGACAACAGACCGGTCGACCTCCTCCACGGCCGTGCTTTTCTTGCGCATGCCTTGGCCATCATCTTCCACGGCGATGAAATCCTCTGCCAGCAGATCCGCATACGCCTTCTTGTCCTTGTTCTTAAAGGCATCCCATTCAGCTTTGACATTGGCTTCCAGAAGGTCCTCGACGTGCGATGGAACTGTCGCTCTTGGAGTTGGCGGAGCCGTACCCGGTTTCGTCTGCGACGCAGCGAAAGACGAAAGAACAAAGACCAGGCCAGTCAAGATCCAAATCTTCATGGGTTCCTCCGTACTACCTCCTGCAAGCGCAAGCAGTGAGACGTGGCCATGCCACGTCTCTACGCCCATTGATGTTTGATCTCGAAAGAGTGTAGATACAGGAGGCGCTCTGAACGTAGAAACGCGACACCGTCGCGTCTCTCACTCGAACCGGCGGCGCAGTTTCGGATGGCGTGTTAGCCCGCAATTGTCCCTCTGCAGGAAAGAGCACCTATTGTGCACCAGGTGATGGGCCGTGGGGTAGCCCCGGACTGTCGGGTATGCACTACAGGCGAGGAAAAGAAATGCTTGATTCGTCACAAAAGAAAAATGCCCGGCGTGTCAATGACCACGCCGGGCAAATCGCGGATACGCTAATTCGAGCAGTTCGGGTCAGTGGAAATGTGGTCAGCAGGGCATCCGAACGGATTGGATGGCTGTTCTTCCTGCTTGTATTTCAAGATCCATAACCCTTCCGGGTTCGTGATGTAGAGCAGGCTGCGGCTTTCATCCTGCAAAACGGTAGTGACTCCAGTGAACCCTTGGATGGTCTGCGGATTTGCGGGGTCGCGCAGATCGAGTAAGTTCAGGGATTCGGTGGCGACTCCTCCCGCCGCATTCTCGTTGCCTTTTTCAGGCGTGGCGCTGAGTACGAGACCTGCCTTGACCAGTTGCAGCTTTCCGCTGGAAGCCTGGTTCGGCCATGCTACCTGCTTGACGATCTTGGCTTCGCTCGGCTTAGTGACATCAATAATGGTGAAACCCTCTTTCGAGGCCTGCTCGATCAGAAGGTATTGCTGGCCGCCACGTTCCTGGACCAGTGTTTTCGTGGCGGGTGGTCCCGGCAGCGCCAGGTGCGCCACAACCGCTACGAGCGGCTCGGGGGCGGGCTTGCTGTGCCGGGGTTTTGCGATAACGCTCGGTGCGGCCATTGCGAGGGCGATGAGCACGCTGAGTGTGACGCTCAAAAAACGGTGCACGGACGTTCTACGGGCCATAAAAAGCTCTTCTCCTTTGGGACCGTATTTTGTGGTGGTTCTGGGCTCAAATCGAACGGAGGAGTTCCCGTAGTATTAGGGATTCTTGAGGCTTTTGCACATTACTTTGGTACCGCCGAGATTGTTACTCAGCCTGCTGGGTGATGTTCAACAGCACGCCGACGCTGGCCAGCATGATGAACAAGGACGATCCGCCGTAGGAGATGAACGGCAAGGGGATTCCCTTGGTCGGCAACAAGGCCAGCACCACGCTCATGTTGAAGAAGGCCTGCATCACGATCATGGCGGTAATCCCACATGCGAGAAACCGGCCGAAGGGATCGCGGGCGCGCAGCGCAGTGCGCAGTCCACGCCAGGCAAAAACGAAGAACAGCGCGGCCACCAGCACCGCGCCGATCAATCCCAGCTCTTCCGCGGTCACGGCAAAGATGAAATCAGTATGCGGTTCGGGAAGAAAGAAAAGCTTCTGTTTGCCTTCCATCAATCCCTGCCCGGTCACTCCGCCTGTGCCGACGGCAATCAAGGACTGGTTGATATGGAAGGTGATGCCATGCGGGTCGCGGTCGGGGAAGAAGAATGCGAGAATGCGTTGCCATCGCCAGGGCACAAACACAATCAGATATAAAAGCGCAGGGACAATTGGCACCAGCCCGTACGCAAAATATCGCAAGCGCATACCGGCGACATAAAGGACCACCGCGGTCACACCCAGGCAAACCATGGCGGTCCCCAGATCCGGCTGCATCGCGATCAAGACCGTCAACAGCGCGGACGGAATCACGGCCGGCACCAGGGTGCGCCGCCAATCATTCATGGCTTTCACGCGATCCGCCAGGAAGAACGCCAGAAACAAGATCAGCGCAGGCTTGGCCAGCTCGGAGGGCTGGAATGAGAAGCCTCCCAGCCGGATCCAACGATGTGTGTTGTGCGAGCGATCGAGGAAATAAACCGCGACCAGAAGCAAGGTCGTCACGCCGAGCAAAGAAAAAACTGCTGCAGGATGTTTCCAGCGGCGGTAATCGATTCGCATGATCACCGCCATGGCCGCCAGACCTGCCAGGGCCCAGCTCAACTGACGGAAGAGAAAGTGGTAAGGAGAGCCAAAACGCTCGCCGGCCATGACCGCCGATGCGCTGAAGACCATCACCACGCCAAACACCACCAGCAACAAAGTGGACCCGAAGAGCCACTTATCAATGCCGACGCGTTTGGCCACTACGATCTCTCTCCCAGCGGGACGGGTGTAAGAGCGAGCACCAGTTCCTTAAAGAAGCGGCCGCGGTGCTCGTAGTTCTCAAATTGGTCGAAGCTGGCGCAAGCCGGGGCCAGCAGAACCACATCGCCGGGCTTAGCAGCTTCAAACGCCTGGCGCACGGCCCGGTCGAGCGTTCCCGAACGAACGATGGAAGTTGCACCCTGGATCTGCGAGCCAATCTTCTCCGCGGCGGCCCCGATCAGATATGCGCTTCGGGCGCGTTCGCGCAGCAGTGGGTTGAGAGTTGTGTAGTCGCTGCCTTTGTCTTTGCCGCCGAGAATGATGTGGATGTTGCCGGGAAAGGATTCGAGAGCTTTCACGGTGGCATCGACATTGGTGGCTTTGGAGTCGTTGTAAAACACGACGCCGTTAATCGTTGCCACCAGCTCCAACCGGTGTTCCACTGCGCGGAACTCGCTCACGGCCTTCTTGATCTGTTCCGGCGTGCATCCGGCCAGCATGCCGATTCCAACCGCGGCCAGGGCATTCTCCAGATTGTGCGCGCCTTTGAGCTGAATGTCCGGGCGGCTCAGCACGGCCTGGTCTCTTCCTCGCTGACGAAAAACAATCTGTTCGCCCTGGAGAAACGCGCCGTTTTCGACAGGCTGCTTGCGGCTGAACCAATGGAGAGAACTCTTGACCTTGGCTTCCAGAGACACGCAGGTGGGATCGTCGGCGTTGAGCACGGCAAAATCACCGGCGTGCTGGTTCTCAAACATCCGGGCTTTCGCGTCAACGTATGCCTGAAACGTGCGATGGCGGTCCAGGTGGTCGGGCGTTATGTTCAGTATGGCGGCAATCCACGGCCGGAACTGCTGGATGGTCTCCAGTTGAAAGCTGGAGATCTCGAGCACGCTGAGCGTCTCTGGCGTGGACTTTGCCGCGAGGGAAATCACCGGCGTGCCGATGTTGCCGCCCACCAGGGTCTTCCTGCCGCTCTTCGATAGTATCTCGCCCACTAATGTCGTTGTGGTGGTCTTGCCGTTCGATCCTGTGATGGCGATGACTTTGCCCTGCAGAAAGCGAAACGCCAGTTCCACTTCGCCGATGACAGGAATGCCCAGCGAGCGCGCATGCTGGAGTTGCGGCTGGTCCGAAGGAACACCCGGGCTGACGACGATCAGATCCTGATCGCGGAACGTGCGCTCGCCGTGACGTCCGGTTTCGATCGAGACGCCGCGGTCCAAAAGCGCCGCGATCTCATTCTGCAACTGGGCTTCGCTTTTTTCGTCGGAAACCGTGACTCTGGCGCCGTGGTCCTGCAAGAAAAATGCCGAAGCTACGCCGGAGCGGCCCAGTCCAACCACCAGCACACGTTTGTTTTTCAACTCCATACCGTTCCGATGTCCATTGTGCCACGAATTCGCGCGCTTGAGCCTATATTGCCCCGGATTCCTCGCCGCGCAGCAGCTTCAAAAACCCACCACGGAGTCACGGAGGCACGGAGGGCTTTTCTCTGAAATCCCGAACGCAGTGAGGGATCCATACCCCCGGCGAGGTCTTTTCCTCACTGACTGTCTTTCAGACAATATGGATTCCTCGCTCCGCTCGGAATTTCAGAGGTAGTCTCTCCCTGGTGGATATGCCGTTGAGGCTTGTCGCGCTCTGTCTCTAAGCCGACATGGTGAGAACCTGTTGCTAGCGCAGCTTCAGCGTGGTGAGCGCAAAAAGAGCGAAGATAAGCGCTGCAATCCAGAAGCGGATGATGATCTTGGACTCCGACCAGCCTACCAGCTCAAAATGATGATGGATCGGCGCCATTTTGAAGATGCGTTTCCTGCGCAGCTTGTACGATCCCACTTGCAGGATCACGGAGAGAGCTTCAATCACAAAAACTCCACCAATGAACGGCAATAGCAGTTCCTGTTTGATGATCACGGCCACGGTGCCGATGGCGCCGCCTAACGCCAGCGAACCCACATCGCCCATGAAAATCTCTGCGGGGTGGGCGTTGTACCATAAGAATCCCAGACTCGATCCCACCATGGCGCCGCAGAACACCGTCACCTCAGCGACCGCCGGCATCTTCTGCAATTCCAGATACTCGGCCAACACGGCGTGTCCGCTCACGTAGGTCAGGACCGTCAGTGCTCCGGCGGCAATCACGGTACATCCGATAGCCAGGCCGTCCAGGCCGTCGGTGAGGTTGACGGCATTGCTTGAACCTACGATTACCAGCATTACAAAAAGGACGAACGGCGCGAAAGCCAGAAACCAGACGTGAGGATAGTGGCGCAGGGCTTCAATCACCAGGTCAGGACGAAAGTTCTTGATGAACGGGACCATCAGGTGGGTCGAGTATTGGCGCGTGGCCGTCAGGATCACCAGCGCCATCCCAACAACGCCCGCAGCCAGGAACTGCAACACCAGCTTTCTGCGCCCGGTCAGGCCAAGATTGCGGCGGTGGACAACCTTCAGGTAGTCGTCGGCGAAGCCGATCGAGCCGAAAGCCATGGTCGCAAAAATAGCCAGCCAGATATATGGGTTGGAGAGATCGGCCCATAACAGCGTGGGCACAACAACCGCGATTACGATGAGCACACCGCCCATGGTCGGCGTTCCAGCCTTTTTTTGGTGAGCGCTGGGGCCTTCTTCGCGAATGTACTGGCCGATCTGAAACTCGCGCAGATGCCGGATGATGGCCGGGCCGATGATCAGACCCATGAACAGCGCCGTCAGGCTGGCAAATGCGGTGCGAAACGTGACGTAACGAAAAATACGAAAAGGAGAAAGCTGATGCTGAAAATGCAGGAACAGCCGTTGATAAAGGAGCCAGTAGAGCATGCAAATAGTATTTAGTAGTTAGTATTTAGTACTTAGTGGTTCGATTGACGCTGCCGCCCGCCGCAATTGACTTGTGACGCCATACATTTCTTCTCGCGGGCAGCCTCGAGAGACTCGATACGGCTCCAATGTCAAATTGTGGGCTTTGTTCCAAACCTGCAAGTCCCGGTAATTCCTCATCCGTCCTCCGAGATGCAGTCGTCTCTGAACACTAAATACTAAATACTAAGTACTAAATACTAACTACTACTCAGCCGCCGGAACCTTTTCTCTCAACACTTCCAGCGCGCGCTCCAGCTTCACCCCGCGGGAAGCTTTGAGCAGGACAGCGTCACCGGGCCGTATCTCCCTTGCCAGCCACTCGCCGGCCTGCTCCGGGGTCTCTACGAACTGGGCCTGGACGCCGGCGCCACACGCCGCTTCGGCTAAAGCCTGGGCCAGGCCGCGGACGCCGATGACCAGGTCGATCTTCTTCTCCGCAGCGTGGCGCCCGGATTCGCGATGGAGGTCTTCGGCTGTCGCACCCAGTTCGAGCATTTCTCCCGCAACGAGGATGCGGCGTACGGCCTTCATGCTAGCCAGAGTATCCACCATGGCATTCAGGGCGCGGGGGTTGGAGTTGTAGCAGTCATTGATGATGGTAGCGCCCCGCAGCTCCAGCACTTGGCCTCGTTTCTCGCTGGGACGCAGGGTAGCCAGCACCTCAGCTGCTTCTGATGGTTTCACCCCACGTTCGACAGCCGCCGCGGCCGCGGCCAGGGCGTTGTAGATGTTGTGTTCGCCGGCCAGCGACAGCCGCGCTGGCTCGCGTACGCTGCCCGCCACCAGATCAAACGTGGAGCCGGCCACGCCGCGCAGCTTCACATTTTCCGCGGAGACGTCGGCAGCGCGGCGGATGCCGAACGTCATCACTTTGCCCTTGAAGTTGCGGCCAAACTGGCTGACGTAATCGTCATCGGCGTTCAACACGGCTACGCCGCCCGGGTGCAGCGATTCCACAATCTCGTACTTTGCCCGGGCGATGTCCCCGAGGGTCGCAAAAAACTCCAGGTGCACCGGCGCTACGCAGGTCACCAGCGCCAGATCGTGTTGCGCGATCGCGGCCAGCGCCCGGATCTCGCCGGCGTGGTTCATTCCCATCTCTACCACCGCCAGTTCATGCTCCGGCTCCAGCTTCAGCAACTGCAAGGGCAGGCCGATGTGGTTGTTGAGATTGCCCGTGCTCTTCATCACGCGAAACCGCGTGGCCAGCATGTGCGCCAGGATCTCCTTGGTCGTGGTCTTTCCCGCCGAGCCGGTCACGGCCAGCAACGGCTTGCCCCAAAGTCTGCGGGCCGCGGCGCCGAGCAACTGTAGCGCGCGCAGGGTGTCCTCCACATGCAACAGCCGCCGGGGATCGCCATTCACGGATCGGCCAGCCTGCACGACGGCGGCCACGGCGCCCTTTTCCAGCGCTGAGGCAACGTAGTCATGGCCATCAAAGTGCTCGCCCGCCAGCGCAATGAACAGGTCGCCGGGGTTCAGCGTGCGCGAGTCGATGGAGTAGCCCATCGCTACCAGTTCCTGGTCGAACTCGCCCTTAGCGCCGGCAAATTCGGCGATCCGCCACAGCGGCAGCTTCATTTCTTTCCTCCGGCACAAGCCATATAGCCCAACTGTTCTAACGCCGCGCGCGCGACTTGAACATCATCGAAGGGGAATGTACCTTCGCGTGTAATCTGAAATTTCTCATGCCCTTTGCCGGCAATCAACACCATGTCGTTGGGCATGGCCTCGATCAGCGCCAGGCGGATGGCCTTCTGACGGTCCGACTCCACTGCGTGACGCGTTCCGGTCTTATGCAGGCCCAGGAGGGCGTCTTCGATGATACGGGCAGGATCCTCGCTGCGAGGGTTGTCGGAGGTCAGCACGACAAAGTCGCTGCCCTTACCGGCAGCCTCGCCCATCAAAGGACGCTTGCTGCGATCGCGGTCGCCACCACAGCCGAACACTGTAATCACGCGTCCCATGGCCAGACCGCGCCTCACGAACTCGCGGGCGATACTTGTCAAATTGCGCAGCGCATCGTCTGTGTGCGCGTAATCCACCACCACCGTGAAAGGCTGGCCGCAATCCACCCGCTCGAAGCGTCCTGGCACTTGTCTGAACCCGGCGATGGCCGCAACCACCTGCTCGAGCGGGCACCCGCATGCCATGGTAGCCGCCGCCGCGGCCAGAATGTTGTACACGTTGATGCCGCCGATCAGCGCTGTCTCAACCTTCAAACTTCCCTGCGCGCTAACCAGATCGAACGTACTGCCGTCAGGCTTGAGCTCGACGTTTTTCGCGCGAAAATGCCCGCTGTGGATTCCGTACAGAATAACCCTCTCGTTAGTGTTAGCGCGCGTTGTGGCTAGCTTCGCGCCATATTCGTCATCGACATTGATGACGGCAGTCCGCGGCGGCCTCGTGCCGCAGCCGTCGAAAAGCACCCGCTTGGCATCAAAATAGGACGGCATGTCTTTGTGGTAATCGAGGTGGTCGCGGGTGAGGTTTGTAAAAACCGCGACTTCGTACGGCACTCCCCAGACGCGCTCCTGGGCCAGGGCGTGCGACGAGACTTCCATCACCGCGTGCGTCGCGTCTGCATCGACAGCTGCGGCAAAAATCTGGTTCAACTCCAGCGCTTCCGGCGTGGTATGCGGCGCGGGCAACACTGCGCCAGGAACGTGATATTCAATGGTCCCGATGAGCGCGGACCGTTTGCCGCAATACTGGAGAATCGATTCGCAAAGAAACGCCGTGGTGGTCTTGCCGTTGGTGCCCGTGATGCCGACGATGCGCAAGTGCTCTGCGGGACGCCCGTAGAAATTCGCGCTCAGGCGGGCAAGAACCCGGCGCCCGTGCGGGACCACGGCCCAGGGCACGCCACGCCGGCGGTGTTCATGCTTCGCGTCGGTGACCACGGCTGCGGCGCCGTTCTCGATCGCGGCGTCAATGTAACGATTGCCGTCGGTACTCTCCCCCCGCATGGCTACGAACAACCAGCCAGGCTGGATGCGCCGCGAATTGTAGTCCAGACCGGAAATAGGCGGATCACCGCCGTTGGGCGTCGCGCCCGTACCCCGCAGGAGTTCGGAGAAGTTCATTGCAGGCATTATAGAAAACAAAACGGCGCCCAAGTTGATACTCTGCGCCGCCGGGTGCACTTAGTTTGTCATTGATTACTATGGAGCAGCCGGGTTGTGGAAATCAATCGGGCATTCACCGGGGTTTGTCGTCCTCGCCCCTGGCTATGCTCACTGTGCTCGGGGGTGCGGACTACCGAGTGGAAGTAGCCAATGT
Source organism: Candidatus Angelobacter sp. (assembly GCA_035263765.1). Classification (GTDB taxonomy): domain Bacteria; phylum Acidobacteriota; class Terriglobia; order Terriglobales; family Acidobacteriaceae; genus Angelobacter. The sequence continues at coordinate 10,197 of DATFQZ010000003.1, forward strand.
TATCCTGCTTAATTTCTCCGGCAGGCCCCGCAGCCTCCTGCATGCCTCCTCCAAATCCGCATCATTCTTGGCGAAGCAGAAGCGCACCAGGTTCTCGCCGTCGCCGCCGTGATAGAAGGCGCTGCCGGCCACGGTGGCCACACCAGTCGTGTGCAGCAAGGACATGGCTTTTTCTTTGCTGCTGTTGCCGGGAAGCAGGGACGCATCGGCCAGGACGTAGTACGCGCCCTTGGGGACGGACGGCGTGAGGCCGATCCCCTTGAGGGTGTCGCAAAGCAGATCGCGCTTGCGGACATACTCTTGCGTGATGCCCACATAAAAACTTTCCGGCAACCGGGCAATGCCTTCGGCCACGCCGATCTGTAACGGCGCCGGTGCGCACACATAGATAAGGTCGTGAAAGTAAGCGATCGCCTGGGCCCATTTGCGGTCGCAGATGGTATATCCCACGCGCCAGCCGGTGATGCTGAAGGTCTTCGAATAACCCGAGATGGTAATGGTCCGATCGCGCATGCCGGGCAGCGTGGCTGGGCTGATGTGCTTGCCTTCGTACACAAAGTACTCGTAGATCTCATCGGTAAAGACCAGCAAGTCGTGCTTCACGGCAAACGCGGCGATCCACTCCAGCTCTTCGCGGGTAAAAACTTTACCCGAAGGGTTGGCAGGCGTGTTGATCATGATGGCGCGGGTCCTGGGGGTGACCGCGCGCTCCAGATCTTCACCGGAGAACTTCCACTCCGGCGCGCGCAACGTAACAAACGCCGGCACGGCCTCCACGGCCACCACGGTGTTGAGGTGATAGCCATAGTACGGTTCAAACAGGATGACCTCGTCGCCAGGATTGAGCATGGCCAGGCAGGAAGCGTAGAAGGCGCCCGTCGAACCGGAATGGACGATCACCTCCGTCTCGGGATCGCAAGCCAGGCCGTTGAAGCGGCGCATCTTTTCGGCGATCGCGTGGCGAATCGGGGCCAGCCCTTCGGCGCGCGTGTAGCTGTTTGTCCCTCCGTCAATGGCGCGCTTGGCGGCTTCCCGGACAGGCGCCGGGACTTCGGTATCGCAGACGCCCTGCGCCAGGTTGACGCCTTTGACCTTCTCGCATTCGAGCGTCATTACCCGGATTTCAGACTGTACGGTACGCGCCGCGCGCTGGCTTAAGGCTGGAGGCATGGATTTCCTTTCGATTGGCTTATTTTACTCGTACCGCAGGCAAACAATGGGGTCAAGGTTGGCGGCCAGGTTTGCCGGATAATAGCCGAAGGCCACACCCACACCCACCGAGAGCGCGAAACCGATCGTGACCCAGAGGTACGACAGCATCGCCGGGACTGAGGGCACCAGATTGCGCACCAGGGCAGAGACGCCGGCGCCAATGAGGATGCCGATGGCCCCGCCCGTTAGCGTGAGGACTACAGCTTCCAGCAGGAATTGCAGGCGGACGTCGGCACGGCGCGCCCCGATGGCCTTGCGCACGCCGATCTCCTGGGTGCGTTCCGTCACTGAGATCAGCATGATGTTCATCACGCCGATGCCACCCACCACCAGCCCCACGGAACTGATGACCGCGGTGAGGATTACAAGCGCCCCGGTGAGCTGGTTCCACAAATTGCTGAGGAAATCGGGTGAACTTATTTCGAAGTCATTTTCCTTATCGGGTGGAACGCGCCGCAAACGGCGCATAGCCTGGACGATCTGGTCCTGTGCCTTCTCCACGTTCACGCCCTCGGGCACCGTGTAGACCATGATCAGCTCCTTGGCCTCCGGGTACTTTTTCTTGAAATCGCTGAGCGGGATGACGGCAAAGGCATCCACGCCGGGTCCGATGAACAGTCCCTGGTCGTGCTCGAAAACGCCGATGACTTCGTAATTACCGCCGTTGATGCGCACAGTCTTGCCCAAGGCGTCGGTGTACGGAAAAAGCGATTCAGCAATGGCTGCGCCCAGCACGACTACGGGCCGCGCATGCTCCTGGTCGTAAGCGCTGATGAAGCGGCCGCGTTCGATCGAAAACAGCGGGATGGCGTCGATGTAGGGCGGTTCGGCACCGCGCACGATGACTTTTTCTACACTGCGGTCACCGCTGGTAATCAGGTTGGTATCGCCGAAAAAGAAGCCGCGCGTGCCCACCGTGGTAACGATCTTCACGTCGGGCGCCGCCCCGCGGATATAGTCGGCGTAGTTGTACTCAAAATACTTTCTTGTGCGAATGCGTTCCGGCCAGCGCGTGGGATCGGAGCCGGGTGGGAAGCGCGAGATGAAATACGTGCGCGAGCCCAAAGACTCCACCTTGTCCTGCACGAACTTGTTCAGGCCGCCGATGATCGCCGCCA
>DATFQZ010000004.1:0-3619 GCA_035263765.1 Candidatus Angelobacter sp.
AATGGCTGGCAGTCCAAGGTCACACCCGACTCGCGGGCACTCATCAAGCTCGGCCTGGGCCCCAACCACGAGAGCGACCTGATCAAACTTGACGCCAAACCCAACAGCGATGCAGTAGCCTCCACCACCCCAGCCTCAAACCCTAACGCCAAAAGACAATAAGAAAAGCAAACAGCATTTAGCAATTGGCCTTTGGCTCTTGGCCTCGATCCTGTCCATTTAAGACCCTTATAAAATACTTACTTGCCTCAATCTTCCGGGGAGGCGAGCTCAGCGCGCCGATTGACGGTTAGCCGAGTGCGTCGAGTTGCGATAGGCAGCGTCAGTCAGGGTGGTGAGAAAGGCGACAATGGCGTCGATGTCGGCGTCCGTCAGCGCGGGATTGTCTCCTTGCCGTCGATTGTAGGGAATGGAATTGATGTTGACCAGGTCTCGATACTTCGGCGGCACATCGTCGAACCTCACTCCCGACGGGTACCAGCGCTTCGGGTCCGTGGCGCGCGTTGCATAGAATGCCACTGCGTCGCGCAGGTTTTTGAATACGCCGTTGTGCATGAAACGCTCGCGCACGGCGACGTTGCGCAGCGACGGCGTCCGAAAACTCACGCACCATGTTTCGTCGTTCGACGGTGTGCGTTCGTCTCGACGTTCGCATAGGCCGAGATCGAAGTGTCGCGGGTCGGCATTGGCGGAGATCTCTCTATTACGCGGCGCCGCGACCGCATCGTAGCCGAAGTCGGTGAACAGGGAGCGCTCCGGGTTGCTGGACGTCGAGTAAAACCGGTGACAGGAAACGCAGTTGCCCTTATCCGGATCCTTGAAGAGCTTGAGACCGCGCGCCTCCAGCGCGGTCAACTTGGCCTGGCCACGCACGTAGGCGTCGTACTTGGAGGAAAACGGCGCCATTTCGTCACTGGTGAGAAAAGCCTCCAGGGCGCGCCCTACCGCTGTCACGGTCGCCTGCGGATCGCCGAGCACAGCGCCGAATTCACGGCGAAAGTCATCCGCGTATGACGCTGAGGCAATCTTGTGCGCGATCTGGGCAAGGTCGCGGTTGTTCATTTCATTAGGGCCGAGCAGGGGTTCCTTCACAACCTCCACGATCGAGTCCACGCGGCCATCCCAGAAGAAGCCGCCAAAGGGCGAAGGCTGAAAAGCGTCGTCGTCTGCGTAAAAATGGAAGCGCGGCACATATCGCAGGTAGAGCAGAGAAGGCGTGTTTCTCCTTGCGAAGTGGTCAGGACGGCTGCCGCGCGCGACTCCGATCAACGAACCGTGGTTCCCGGAAAAGGCTCGCTCAGGCGCGTGGCAACTCGCGCAGCTCGTACCAGGGGGTTCAGAGAGCGCCGGGTCAAAGAAGATCGCTCTGCCAAGAGCGATGCGTGACGCAGTTCCGCTACTGCCGGACCCGCCCTGAACATCGCCTTTAACCTGCGATTGGCCGAGGCAACTTAAGGCAAAAATCAGCGCGACCGCGCTGAGCGCCACCAAGGCCACGTGGCCAAGCCGCACGGTTGATAATCCTGCTTTCACCTCCGCGCTCATGCGATAGCGATTCAGTGAAGGAATCCGGTCTTGGAGCATGACATCTTCGAACCGGCAAACGTGCACTTGGTGAGCAGATGTCCGTCGCGCGTAAATGCACGAAGCTTCCACGTGCCCGCAGGCCCTCGATCGGCGACGGCGAAGCCGAACGTGCTCGTATGCGCGATCTGCTCAACGTCCACGGCGTTCGCAAAATCACTATCCGGATGCGCATTGGCCGGAAACGGATCGGGCAGGTTGAGGTCAAGGTTATCTCCGCCGTTGCCGGACATCAGCGTGGCTGGATGGTCCGTCGAGAAGCTGAGGGCCTCAAGAATGTGTGTGTGTCCGTTGAATACCAGACTAATTCCCGGAGGGTAGTAACGCTTTCCGTAGGTTGCGAACATCACGGAGAGTAGCGCAGGGTTTCCTCCGGTGACGGCGTTGCCGGGGAGGGGCGAAAAAGCCAGGAGAGGATGGTGGTTCGTCCAGATGCTGAGCACATCGGGCTTGGCCATTACAAGGGCCTCCACCTTATTGAGTTCATCCTTATATTTTGTGAAAGCTGGGTCGGTGGGCTTGAGCTTCGTCTTGGCCACCTTGGAGCTGTCGAAGACGATGACTTGCGCGTCCTTGCCGATCGGCACCGCATAGGGATCGTTGAAGTTCGCGATATCGTCAAATTTAGGATCGTTGCAGGTTCGCGCTGGCTCGTAAGGGCGCGTATCCAGGAACCGGTACCATCCCTGCCCGGCGCGAGCACATTCTTCGTGATTGCCACGCACCATGATCCAGGGTGCAGCGGCCAGCAGCTTCTCCGCGGGCTGGAAGAGATCGGCCTGCCACACGTCCCATCCGTATCCCCAAGGGCTGCCCTGGCAACCGCCAATGTCCGGTGGGCATTTGTTTTCACGGTAGTGGTAGTCGCCGACGTGGAGCACGAGATCGGGATGGAACTCGGCCGCAGTCCTGGCAATTGTTTGAAGTGGCCACTCCACCGGATCGAAGCACGCCTGAAAGGGGTCGCCGATCTTGAGCCGGCAGCCGGTGTCACCCAGGATCACAATTCTGTGTGGGTTGCGCTTGGGCAGAGGGAGGAGAACTGAGTGACCTTCCCGGTCCTCGCCATCGCCGCGTTCTCTCTCCTTCGCCCCGTCATTGTCCTCCTGGTGTCTGACAATCACCGCTGCGACCCGCGTCCCGCGAGGAATCGAATACTCGCACGTGGTTACAGGGAACTCAGAGGGTTTTGATTCCGACGGGGGACTTGTGGTCGGCCGTTGTGGGACAGTCTCGGGAGCGGCGCGAAGCAACATCTGATGCCGCGAATGGTCAACCTTGATGAAGGGGCAATCGAGGTCCGTGGTAATCACACGAGCAATAATCTCGCCGTCCGCCCCGAGTTCCACCCAAGCCGTAAGACTGGAAGGGGTGGACACTTGCGCGGCACGGTTGGCGCCCACAGCCATTTGTGCGGTCGTCGCAACCGCAAATGCCAATATTACAAGGTTGAGTTCTTTACTTACAGATCGGCGCATTATGTCCTCCTCTGGTTCTCTTGCAGAGAGTCCCAGGCTGGCCTCTGAGCGCTTGCGCGCTCCAGAATGTTAAAGATGAGCAGGGACGATACACGGGCCTGGAAAATGAAAAGTTAATAGCAGGTTAAAACTCGATGAAATAAACAGGCAGATTCGGCGGGAGCAGCGATCGCTGCTGGACTGCCGTAAGCCCATTTAGAAATTCCAGAGGCAGAGAGGACCAATCCTGCTCTGCCCCTGTTGTAGCGCACTGAAACCTAGTTGCCGCCGGGAGTTACGTCAGTCGAGGTTGGATTCTCCCTGACCTGCCTGTATTGTTCCAGCAATTGCCTGCGGTTCATCCGCAGGTCGCGCTGATTGCGCTGAGTAGGATACGGCGCGTCAGATTTCATGACTTGCCAGAGAATCCGGTTGAACAAAGCTGCATTCACCCGGTCTTCACTGGTGAAATCCATTCCTTCCGTCGCCTGGGCCAGATAAGTGGCATTGTCGAGGTTCGGCTCAGCAAACGCCAGGAATTGGCGAGATGAAGGAAGGCTGTTCATGGCGCTGGCCGG
>DATFQZ010000005.1:0-10160 GCA_035263765.1 Candidatus Angelobacter sp.
GCCAGACCTCCAGTGGCTACAACTTTAGTCTCAGGGCCGAGATCGGCAAGCAATCGATCGAGAATGCCGTCCACCAGTCCCAAGTAGCCGAAGTAGAGGCCGGACTGAATGCTGGCCACGGTGTTGGTTCCAATGACCTTGGCCGGCCGGCGAATGTCGACGCGGGGCAGGCGCGCGGTGTGCTCGAACAGCGCCTGCGCCGAGATGCCGATGCCCGGCGCAATGACTCCACCGATCCATTCACCTTTGCGGCTCACGATATCGAAATTGGTGGCGGTGCCAAAATCGACGACCACGCAAGGCCCTCCGTATTTCTCGAAGGCGGCAATGCCGTTCACGATCCGGTCGGCGCCGACTTCCACGGGGTTGTCCGTAAGCACCGGCATACCTGTCTTGATGCCTGGTTCCACGAACAAAGGCTTCAAGTGGAAGTAGCGCTCGCAGACTTCGCGCAGTGTGAAGTCCATCTGTGGCACCACGGAGGAGATGATGATGCCGCGCACGTCTCCGGCTTCAACCTTCCCGATGGCAAACAGGTTGCGGAAGAGCACGCCGTATTCGTCCACGGTGTGGGTTTTGATGGTGGCCACGCGCCAATGGGCAATCAGCCGTGGCGCATTCTTCTTGGCCGTGATGGCGGGCAGGCCCATCTCGTACACGCCGAGCACGGTGTTGGTGTTGCCGACGTCAAGAACCAGCAGCATCCCTACCCCTTTCGAGTGGGCGCACGCCGCCGGAAATCACGATGCGCAGCCCGCGGTCAGTACGCACGCGAAGAAAGCCGCGCGGGTCCAGGCCGTCCGTCACGCCGCTGTAGCCACCATCTTCGTCCACGTACACGGCCTTGCCGAGCGCGTACGAGGAGCGTGCTTCCACGCGCTTGATGATAGGCTCGTAGCGTAGGTTCGGCGTGCGCACCGGACCGGATGTGGCCCGCATCAGCCCGCGAATTTCCCGATCCACGGCCCGCACCAGCGCGGCGGTAAGCTCCAGTCGCGACCACTCCTTGCCCGACTCCAGGTAGAGTGATGTCGCCAGGCCGCCGAGTTCACCCGGGAAGCGCTTCTGGTTCACGTTGATGCCGATGCCGATCACCGCGTGCAGCATGCGCGTGGCTTCCGAGCTCATCTCCGTCAGTATACCGGCGAATTTCTTTTCGTTGAGAAGCACATCGTTCGGCCAGCGCAGATCCGGTGAGAAACCGGTAGTCTCGTGAACCGCGTCATGGACCGCAACCCCGGCGCTGAGCGAGAACCAGAGCGCGTCCGCGGGCGACAAGGAAGGGCGAAGCAGAAACGAGCAATAGATCCCGGTTCCCGGCTCGGAATACCACGAATGGCCGGCGCGGCCTCGTCCCGCAGTTTGCTCTTCGGCCAAAAACACCGCGCCCTCGGGCGCAGGCTCAGCCTGCCGCCACCGCGCAGCGGCTGCCAGCGCCAGCGAATTCGTAGATTCAACCTGCTGGAAACACTGGATGTTGCCGGAGAAAATCGTGTTCCGCACCAGCGGCGCGATGCTTTCCGGCGTTAGGGGGTCCCAGTTGATCACAGAATTACTTTGCCGCGGGAGGCGCCGGGGGCGGCGTCCTGGCCTCCACATTGAGTTCGATCTTTACGTCGTTGGACACCACCATGCCACCGCCATCGAGGGAGCGGCTCCAGGAAACACCATAGTCCATACGGTTGATGGTCAGGCCTGCGTCCGCGCCCATGACTTTGCCGCGCGCTGTGGCCAGTGGGCCGTTGAGCGTAAACGGCAAGTCCACATCTTTGGCAACGCCGTGAATGGTCAGCGTGCCATGGGCAACAAAGCCGTCGCCTTTCTTTTCAACGGACTTGCTCTGGAAGGTAATTTCGGGAAATTTCTCGACGTCCAGGAAGTTGGCGCCGCGCAGGTCATTATCGCGCGCGGTGTTGTCGGTGTTAACGCTCGCCGTCTTGATGGCCACTTTGACGGAAGATTTGGAAATGTCCTTGTCGTCGTAAACGATCTGGCCGCTGAAGTCGTTAAAGCGTCCGTGCACGGTGCTGACCATCATGTGTTTCACGTTGAAGCCGACCGTCGAGTGCGCTGGATCAATCTTGTACTCGTCGGCGGCAAAAGCAGAACCGCCGATCGCCACCACCGCCAGTAACAACTCCATGAACCTACGCGTGCGCATACAAATCTCCTCGGAAAAATCTTGGTTATTGGACTCGGTAAGACCTGGAAATGATACTACTTTATATTCAGCAAACGGACACCCACAGGGCCGAGATCGCCGACATCGCACGCCATCGCCGACATCGCCGTCATCTGATCGTTGATTCCATAATTGCAAGGAGATACGGGTCCGGGCCTTGCTGATTCGCAGGCGATACGGTCATCCCCGATCCCGCGCGATGTCGGCGATGACGTGCGATTACGGCGATAGCCTAAGCGGGCACGATGCGCATGCTCAGGTCCACGGCCTGTGCGGAGTGGGTCAGGGATCCCACAGAGATGAAGTCGGCGCCAGCCTCGGCGTAGGCGCGCACGTTGTCCAGGCGAATGCCACCCGAAACTTCGACCGGCACCTGGCGGCTATGGCCGCGGACTTTCGCCACAGCTTCGCGCACGACGTCTACGCTCATGTTGTCCAGCAGGAGGCGTTCGGCGCCGTTATTCAACGCCTCCTCCAGTTCCACCAGGTTGCGAATTTCAATCTCAATGGGCTGCTCCTCGCGGCGGCTCTGCCGTGCTTTCTTGAGCGCCGCGGCGACGCCGCCCGCCAGCGCAATGTGGTTGTTCTTGATCAGCACGCCGTCGGAAAGATCCAGGCGGTGATTGTGCCCGCCGCCGCAGCGAACGGCATATTTCTCCAGCACGCGAAGACCCGGCGCAGTTTTGCGCGTGTCAAGAATGCGCGCTCGCGTGCCCTGCACGGCTTCCACGAATTTCCGCGTCAGCGTGGCGATCCCGCTCAGGCGCTGCAGAACGTTCAGGATGACCCGCTCGCACGAAAGCAGGACGCGGGCGTTGTGGCGGATGACGGCGACCGCCTGACCCTTGTGCAGACGGACGCCGTCAAAGATCTCGCCGTGGCTGATGACTTCGGGATGGCCGATCATGTGTGGGTCGAGCTGCTCGTAGACTTCCAGAATGCGGCTGATCGACCCAACGCCGGCGAGAATGCAGTCCTGCTTGGCCAGAATCGTTGCCGTGGCGCGCTGCTGCGGATCAATGCAAGCGCGGGACGTGGCGTCACTGGTGGCCTTATCTTCGAGCAGCGCGTGCTCGAGAATGCCGGTGATTCTGCGGCTGTGCCAGTCCATAATTCTTAAGGCTTTGGTAGTTCCTGAGCGTTAGCAAAAATACGGTTTAACCTGATGACCACGAGTAGCAAAGCAAGTGAAACAAGAGAAAATGCAAATTTATTGATGAGCAGCCTGTCATACTCGCGAGTGCCCGGTCCGAAAAAAGTCGGGCTGGTCCAATAGATGAACTCGGCAAACCCGGCTACGACAAGAGTAAGACCTAGCCAACGGCTGAACTTACTGTAGCTCAGCAATCCCAACACATACAGGACCAATCCGATCAGCCAATAGAACCTGAGTTGGTGGATTTCCTTGGATTGTTGCTCCCAGTCTTTGATGGCAGCTCGGAGCGCGCTCTCTGACTTATAGGGTTCCACACCTTCTTGCCAGCCGTACGGCTTACCGGCTTTCGCCAATTCTTCCTTGGCGGCGTCAACTTGCTTGCGTATTGGCTCGTAGCGCTTCAGTAGTTCATCGAGCGAGGTGGCGCCGGTGATTTCGTTCTTTAGGGGCTGGTCGTACTTGTCGAGCACGGATCCTCGGGGTTCCACCCAAATCAAATAAGCGTGCCTGATCGTCTGCGAGACAAGAATCAGCATGGCAATGATTGCCAGGGTTTTCTGAAGTGCGTTCATGATCTCTCCACTAAAAACCCAGGGCCCGAGCAGAAATTGTTTTTTAACAGCTTAACCCAGATTGTCCAACGCTTTTTTGATCTTCTCAATCAGGAGCTTGAGTTCCGCCTCCTGCTTGCGCAGACCTTCCACAACGTTGGGCGGCGCCTTGCTCAAAAATTGCTGGTTCGAGAGCTGGCGCTGGGTGTTGGCCAACTGGCTTTCGAGCTTCTTCAGGTCTTTGTTCAGACGTTCGCCCTCGGCGGCAACGTCAACCTTCCGTTCGTAAACGACGGCAACTTCAAACTTCGCCGTGGCGCGTGCTCCGGGAGTATGCGCCAGGGACTTGCCGACAAACTCGATGCCCTCCACACTCGCCAGCCGCTCCACCATCCCGCGATTTTCTTCCACCAGTTTTTGCACCCCCGCGGAGGTATGAATCTGGAGGGGAGTCTTGGCCTTGGGTTCAACCTTCATTTCAGCGCGCAGGTTACGAACCGTGACGATCAGCTCTTGCAGAGTGGCCACCTGCTCTTCAGCTTCATCATTAAGCCATTTCTTGTCCAGTTCGGGAAAGCGGGCCAGAGCAATCGACTTTTGGGGCGGCTTGCCTTCGTACACGGCATGCCAAATCTCTTCGGTGATGAAAGGCATGAAGGGCGAAAGCAGCCGCAACGCGCCTTCAAAGACGCCGCCCAGGAAGGCCAGGGCGGCGCGGGCTTCCGCTTCCGGAGCGGAAAGACGGGGCTTGATGATCTCCAGATACCAGTCGCAGAACTCACCCCAGAAGAACTTGTAGACGGTGTTGGCAGCTTCGTCGAAGCGGTATGCGGCTAAACTCTCATTGACCTCGCCGGCCACGCGGTGGAAGCGCGAATAGATCCAGCGGTTCTCCAGGCGATCGAGTTCCTGCTGCGGTGCTCCCGTGGTCAGACTGCCGCCCACGCGGTCCAGGTTCATGAAGACGAACCGCGCCGCGTTCCAGATTTTGTTGGCGAAAGCGCGATAGCCTTCGGTACGGCTCTCGTTAAAAGCGATGTCAGTGCCGGGCGAGGCCATAGACGCCAACGTAAAGCGCACCGCGTCCGTGCCGTATTTTTCCGTGATCTCGATGGGATCGATCACATTGCCCTTGGTCTTTGAGATCTTCTGGCGCTCGGCATCGCGGACCAGCGCGTGAATGTAAACCTCGCGGAACGGAACACTCTCGCGCAACGCTGCGTCGCCGCTCAGCTGCTCGTCTCCCGGCAGGCACGGGCGGTGCGGTGGCATCATGAAATGGCAGCCCATCATGATCATCCGCGCCATCCAGAAGAAGATGATGTCAAAGCCGGTGACCAGCAGGGTGGTGGGATAGAACACCTTCAAGTCCTGCGTCGCCTGCGGCCAGCCCAGCGTGGTGAAGGGCAGCAGCGCCGAGGAAAACCAGGTGTCAAGGACATCGGGATCCTGCCGCAGTTGGTGCGAGCCGCATTGCCCACACTCTGACGGAACCGTCCGGGATACGATCATGTTGCCGCACTTCGCGCAGTACCAGGCAGGAATGCGATGTCCCCACCACAGTTGCCGTGAAATGCACCAGTCGTAGATGTTCTCCATCCATTGCAGGTAGATGGTGCGGTAGTTCTCGGGCGTGATGCGAATATGGCCTTCGGTGACGGCGCGCGTCGCGGCTTCCGCCAGGCTAATACCACCGCCTTTCTCCGGTTTTTTCTTGACGGCGACAAACCACTGCTTGGAGAGCCGCGGCTCGACGATGGTCTTGCACCGATCGCACTTGCCGATCGCGTACGTGTGATCTTTCATACCGGCCAGCAGCCCACGCTGTTCCAAATCTTTCAGGATCTTTTCGCGCGCGTCGTAGCGGTCGAGGCCCTGGTAAGCGCCGCCGTTCTCGTTAATGCGCGCTTGCTCGTCCATTACATTGATAGCGGGCAATTTGTGGCGTAACCCGACCTGGAAGTCGTTGGGATCGTGCGCCGGCGTGATCTTCACCGCGCCGCTGCCGAACTGAGGATCGGCATAGTCGTCGGCGATGATGGGAATCTCGCGCTCCATGAGCGGCAAAACGACGTTCTTACCGACCAACTTGGTGTAGCGCGCGTCCTTGGGATTGACGGCAATCGCGGTATCACCCAGCATGGTCTCCGGCCGCGTAGTGGCAACGGTGATGAACTGCGTGGGATCGTCCTTGAGCGGGTACTTGATCTGGTAGAGCTTTCCCGCGTATTCCTCGTGCTTGACCTCGAGATCGGAGATCGCGGTCATGCAGCGCGGGCACCAGTTCACGATGTACTCGCCGCGGTAGATCAGCCCTTCTTCGTACAGGCGGACGAACACCTCACGCACGCAACGGGAGAGGTTGTCGTCCATGGTGAAGTACTCGCGGTCCCAGTCCACGGAGTCGCCCAGGCGCTTCATCTGCTTGAGGATCATGCCGCCGTGGAGCTTCTTCCATTCCCAGACACGCTCGATGAAGCCTTCGCGCCCCAGCGTCTGGCGGCTGCCGCCTTCGCTCGCGAGCTGCCGCTCGACCATCATCTGGGTGGCGATCCCGGCGTGATCGGTGCCGGGCAGCCAGAGCGTCAAGAACCCGCGCATCCGCCGCCAGCGGATCACGATGTCGATCTCTGTGTGCTCGAGCATGTGCCCGATATGCAGGCTTCCGGTCACATTGGGCGGGGGCAGCAGCAGTGAGAAGACGGGCGTCTGGGCCGGCTTCGAGCCGGGCTCGGGGGTAGCTGCATGAAACAGCTCTTCCTTGACCCAGTACTCCGCCCAGCGTGGTTCTATCGCTGAGGGATCATATGTCTTTGGGAGTTCGTGTGCCATTCCGCTTGAAGGGACTAAATACCGATATTACAGGCGCATGGCGGAGGTCGGCAAACCGCGTCTGGGATAGGAGGAAAAGAGACCCCCTCGGAGCGCCCCCTCAGAAATGGTGACGTACGAATTAAAAACGATCGTGTGTTCTTGATGATGATGATGAGGCTCAAAATGGCTTGAAGCTCTCGAAGTTAGGTTCAGTACGAGGATCCGGTAGTCGAAATGCGCGAAGCCGCGTAGGCACTGGGATCGGCTCTGGCTCCCATCCGGCATTCACTTGGAAATATCGGACTGCGGTAGCGACTGATGGGTAACTGCAATCGTCTAAGATCACCAGCCCACTCGGGCGCACCAGTTCACGTAGGTAAAACAAGTCAACGAACAGGTTGTGAAAGATGTGACTGCCGTCCACGAAAGCGACATCTGCGAGAAAGCTGTCGCTCAGAAGACGGGGTAGAACGGTCTGGGAACGCTCCTCAAACAGCAGACACAGGTCAGTGATGTCTGCTTCGACGATGGCGCTCCATCCGGAGCCGTAGAACCGATTCTGGTAAGCGTCGATAATCAGGTGGCGCCGCTGGTCCGACCCGTTGGAAACCAGTGCTTCTGCGATTGCGAGCGCAGAACTTCCGTAGGCGAGGCCGATCTCGATTACTGTGTGCGCCTTCTCAGCGAGCACAAGATCGCGCAGGACATCGCCGTCTGACGTCCCAATTGAGACGCGTTCGAAGTCACCGGCGGATCGGACACGAATTGGGCCCTCAGTGGCGAGTTTGCGCCTCGCGGTGCGAATTCTTTCCACGCGATCGTTGTCCACCTTCATCCCCTTGCGTCGACATGAGAATCATAATCGTTTTGCGTGCGAGGCTGTTCAGCGGCCAAATTGGACTCGCGTCTGGAAAAAAACAGTGAGAAAGCAGCCAATTACGAGGCCCTCGGCAAAGGGAATTTTGGAACGGTCAATCTACCTTCTTCTTTCACCGGAAGATAAATACTAAATTTGGTTCCCGCGCCCGGAGTGCTTTGGACGTTGATGAATCCGTTGTGCTGGCGCACGATGGCGTAAGCGGTTGGCAGTCCCAAGCCGGATCCTTTACCTTTCGGCTTCGTGGTAAAGAAGGGATCGAAGATGACCTTTTGAAGATTCTTTGGAATCCCGATTCCAGTATCGGCGACTGTGACACAAACGAACGATGTTGTTCGTCGTCCTTCGCTCTCGTGCAATTCGATCTCTGCCACTGCGAGATGTTCAACCAGTGCAGTACGAAGCGTTAGCTCGCCGCCTTCCGGCATGGCATCCAGGGCGTTGAAGATAAGGTTAACGAGCACATGTTCAATTCTCGATGGGTCAACTTCCACTGCGGGTACAAAGCCAAGCTTGGTTTTGACACTTACGTGGTTCTTCAGTAAAGGATTTACCAGTTCCAACGCGACATTCACAAGGTCATTGACCTGCACTGAGCGAGTTCGCGGTTTCGGCGCGCGGCTGTAGCGGGCGAGTCTTTGCGCCAGCGCCGCTCCGCTCTTCACCGCAACCGTCATCTGTTGCAACCGGGCGTTCGCAGTCTTCCGAACCTCTTTGTCAGCGTGGAGCAGGGCAATATTCTCCGAGATGACCGAGAGCACGTTGTTAAGATCGTGGACCAGCCCTCCCGCTATTAGCCCTAGTGTCTCGGCATGCTGGGCTCGCTCCAAGGCCAGGCGTAACTCGACTTGTTCAGTTTCGTCGGTGACGATGACGAACACTCCTCTGAGGCCGAAGGCCGAGAACTGATGTCCGGCCACATACAGCCATTTTGTGCGACCATCAGGCAGGGTCACCTCCACGTGTTGGGGCGGGACCTTCTCACCTGCGAGCGCTCGCATAATAGGGGCCTGTTTCGGGGGAATCAGTCGCCTCTGGCTGTCGCGGAACACGTACTTGCGTCGCACCTTCTCAAAAGAGAGTCTGTTCACGCTTTCGACCGACCCGAACATATGATGAGCAGCCTTATTGGCGAAGACGAACTTACCCTCACTGTCAATGACGAGCAACGCCACGCCCACGCCATCAAGAACGGCGTGTAGAACTGTGTCCGGCTGGAGCCCTGACGTGGATGGCATTTGGGGAGATTCCTGGGCGACAATGAGCTACTTGCCTCTGGCCGGGGGCAATCAAGCACTTTTAGACTCCCAAGGAGTATTCTCGGTTGCCTTTGAGACAAGGGCAGTTAGACCGTTTAGCTACCCGCCAAGGCGATCTCTCGCTGACAATGACACTCCTCCTAGAATGCTAAGAGCCGGGACCAAAGTGAAGGAACGCCTGGATAGGGGATATCAGGGTCGGCGTCTTTCCAAAGGTAGAAGATTGGTACGTACGATCAGGCGGGAGGCGTCATCTTTTGTCTATGATTAGCTCCTGATGAGGAACGGGACGCATGAATAAAGCGGATGGTCGGGACACGGCAGACCGCCTCTCTGCAATTGTCGCGAACTCGCTGGACACTCAGGCGAAGACACAGGACCTTGCGCGCCAGGCGTACCAAAGCCGCACGCAGTTCCACAGATTGTTCCGAACAGTTGTCGAAGAAACTCCGGGAGCCATGCGACGACGGCTCTTGTTGGAAAGAGCAGCCTATCAACTGGCGAATACCGGAATGTCGGTCACGGACGTCGCCCTGGACGCCAACTACGGTTCGCTGGAGGCGTTCACTCGCGCTTTCCGAAAAGCTTTTCGGATTTCTCCCAGCCTCTACCGGCGTATGCGTGATCCGCACTTTCACTTGCCGGCGTCCAACAAAATTCACTTTTTTGCCCCTGGTTCTTCAACAAAAGGAGGAACGGACATGGATTTATTCGATCGTTTTGCAGGGAACGACTCCTGGCACACCCGGCGTTTGTTGGAATATGCGGGTACTTTGACGGAAGAACAGTTGGATCGGCCGCTGCCCACGGTCGTGGAGCTGCTGCCCTGGCGGGAGTCGAATAGGACTCTAAGGCAGCTGCTGGAAAACATTATCTTCACTAAAGAAGTCTGGACCGCCGCGCTGTCCGGAGCCGACATGGATATGAACGGCCCTCCCAAATCGCGGCGCTCCCCGCAAGCCATGTTGCAAAGGCTCGAAACGACAGATGCTGAACTGCATCGGATCTTCAGTGACGTCCGAAAGCGCTCCGCCTGGGATGATACGTTCGTCGACGCTCTGTGCGAACCGGCTGAGACCTTCACGTTCGGCGGCGTCTTCGCTCATATCATGACATTCAACGCGCATCGCCGATTGACGGCCTTGGACGCAACTCGAAGTCCAAACCGAAGGTTTCGGCGATCCCATGGAGTATGAGGAAAGTGTGGCGCCATGGAACCAGCGGATACCTCTCAAAACGCCGTGAGAGAACCCGCCCGCTGTTCCCGTCCAGCGATTTTGCGGGAGGAAGAAGGTTGCTACATAACCACAGATCTCGAAAG
>DATFQZ010000006.1:0-30158 GCA_035263765.1 Candidatus Angelobacter sp.
ACTCTCACCATGGTGCTCGGGCTGGCGTTTCTTTGCAGCCAGTTGGTGGCTTGGAACACCTTGCGCGTTCAAGGGGCATTTCGGATTTATAACCCCAGCAGCTATTTCTTCGTAGGCTATATCGCGCTCCATGGCGTGCACCTGGCGGGTGGGCTTCTGGTCCTCTTTTACACCGCGCTCGGCCACTGGTTTCGGATGAACTTCGAATCCCAGCGCATTAATGTGGAAGTCACAGCCTGGTACTGGCACTTTTTGGGCGTGCTGTGGTTCGGGATCTTTGCTCTGCTACATTTTGCGAAAGGTTGACTCGCAAGGCTGGTGGATGTGCAGGCCGTCTGCTATGCCGCCATATTTCCTGGACTTGTCTGCTGAGTTGCGTCCTCTGCCAGTTGGTATCTTTCCAAATCCTTTTCCAGGAAAAAGTTCAAGAACGTGCGTATGAAGCCGATGGCCGCAAGTTGGCCTATCTCGTTCCAGGTGGGAGAGATGGCCGTCCGCACAATATCGGCAGCCAGCTCAAATTCAAGACCCAGCAACAACCACATTCCAAAGTGCAGCCAGACTTCTTTGCGCTGGCCAATCTTGGGGCGCGTTCCGGCGATAGAACGAATCGATCCGTAAAACGCTTCGACCGCTCCGTAAGCGACGATGAAAACCGCCGCGACTTCAACGCCCAGGGCAACGTAGCTGGCAATTTCTTTAAATAGTTCCAACACTTTGTTTCAGTCTGAAGGCCCTCCTTGACCGGTTCTTGATTCACATTCGGTCATCGGATCCGCGCGCCGAAATCCGTAGAGGCCTTTCGAGCCACTACAGTATCGACCTGTTGAGAGTTGTGTAAGCGATGCGTCGGGAGCGGCGTCCTCCCGTGCGCTTCCCGTAACTTAGAAGAGATGGTGGTGGGCGATGTTGCCAGCACTCAGAGCCCCCTTATGAGGCTCCATTAGGAACGCGGGTTTGTTTCAAACACAATTCTTTCGAGATCCCGAACGGACCTCTTGAATGCTCACTCTCAACGCGCCGTTGTTGCTGCGGGGATAATGTATTTCGGCAGGATTTCCAACATCCACCGGTACCAATTACCGCTGCGATAATCTCCGGCGCTCACCGCGACAACCAGGTCGAGCTCGGGCAGAACCATCACCATCTGGCCTCCGGCTCCCTCCGCCGCGTATTCACGATATTCGTGTCCGTTGACCGAAAAGTGATGGATATGCCAGCCATAGCCATACTGATGATTCAAGTCTGTCTCCACCACGGGGCGCGCAAATCCGGAATGTGTTGCAGTTGACTGTTCGACCCATGCGGCGCTCACGATTCGCCGGCCGTTCCACATTCCCTTCGAGAGATAGACCTGGCCTAACTTCAGTTGATCCCGCGGGCGAATATATGCGCCGCCACCTGTGTACACTTGGCCTGTCGGCATCAGGTTCAAATGGTACGTTGCAAATTGCAGCGGCCGGGCTATGAAGTCATAAAAGAGGTCGGCGTTCCACCTGCCGGAAGCTTCTTGGGCTACGCCGCCGGTGAGGTTCAGGCTCGCCGAACAATAGATGGCCGCCGTTCCTCCGGGATCGCGGGCCATCGGCAAATCGAGCGCGTACTTGTACCAATCAGGCTGCTGCGTCTGGGACTGAAAGGTATTTTCCTGACCGGGTGAATTATTGTCGTTGTCGTCGCACGCCAGGCCGGGGGTCATGGTCATCGCATTCTCCACGGTGATCCTCGCCTTGCGGTCATCCCAGTTGGAGAAAGGCTTGTATCGAGCGAAAACCGCGGACAGCGGCGTCGAAGGCTCTACTTTCGCTCCATGGTCGCGAGCCACACCGATCAGGATGGTTCCCAGGGTCTTCCCTGCCGAGCGCATATCGTGCGTGCGCGCGGCGTCGAAACCGTAGAAATATTCTTCCAGCACCAGCTTGCCATGGCGCGCGATGAGGATGCTGTGAATGGCAACCGCCTTGGGATCGTCAGGATCAGCATCAAGGATGGATTGAAGGAGTGTGGTAACCGGCTTGGGGTCCAGTCCCGCGTCTGTAAGCGATCCGGTCTCCCATCCGTCGCTCTCCGGAAGGGGTGGCGCGTATGCGTATGTTTCATGTTGATGCCCGACGCGCGGGACTAAGGCGGTTGCATTGGTGTTGTTGCGCCTTGTGAGCACAACCGGCGCCGCTGATCCGTTGAGGAGAAGGAAGGACAGCGCGTCGGTAGCGGCGTCATACGTACCTTGAAGTTGGCCCCCTCCATTGCTCAGGACAATGGCTTTATCGTTCACTTGCACCTGGTATCGACCATTGAACCACCCGAACTCCGGATTGCGCACGACTGCTGTGATCCCGTCCCCTGTCTTATGGATCGAAAAGTAGAAGGAAATCCTTTCCGGTAGTGGGACGACTTGTCCTTGCCATGCCGACTTGGCAATCTCGCGTAAGTCTACAGGTGTGGCGTAACGCTGAGAGAAGATGGAACTGGCAGGCTGAATCCAATGCCCGACGATGGCCTTGGCATCAGTGGAGACGTGACCCCGGAATTCGCCCTGGGCCGACGGAAGCAAGAAACGAACTTCGTTGCCGTTCCGCTGGACTGGAACATCGAAGCCGGCGATGCGCGCGTGCCATTCGGAGCCTCGCGCATCGATTGCCAGGGTGCCACCTACGCGTGGTCCGAAGAGTTGTTCACTGGCCCAGATGCCGGCAATTCGATCGGGTACGCTCGTTGATTCCTGTGCCGTCGCGCACAGCCAGGACACCGCCAGTGCAAAGGAGACCGCAAATGCCCTGCGCATAGCCCTTCTTCGCCTCATTCCTTTGACGGGCAACCTTGGCGGTGGTTAGTCGCCAAGACGGTTGGGCGGTTGGCTCAGAATCGGCACAGAGACCCCGCGCAGGCGCTCGGGATTAACCGCTAGGTCCGTTTCACCCTTACCACGGTGATCTTGGCGAAGCCTTCCTCGAAGGATGGTGGCTTGAGCTTGGCAGCCATGCGCTGGATGACGTCCTCCTTTACCTGGCGTTCTCGTTTTCGGTTACGTTCCAGGCAAACTTCAATGGGGACGTCAAAGAACACGGCGTGGACCTCATACCCGAAGCCTTTGGCCATCTTGATCCATTGCCGGCGCTCGTGGGGAGCCAGGTTGCTGGCATCCACGTAGTTCCAGGGCATACGGGCGATCAGCCGCGCCCGCAGTAGCGACCGAAGCGTTGAAAACACAAGGCCTTGGTACCGCTGCTCGGTAATGTCGTCAAAAAGGATAGATCGCAGCATGTCGCTGGAGAGGGGGGTGACGCCGCGGCGTTTGAACCAGGTCGTCTTGCCCGATCCCGGCAGTCCGATGGCCAACACCACCACTCCTTTGGGGGCGCGGGCGGTCTTGCCGCTCTGTACCGGCCGCTGTTCTGGTGTGCCTGACGGCGGCATAGAGGGGTGCTCAGGCTGAACCTCAGTCTCGATCCGCCTGCCCCGTGGCGGAGCGGGGGTTTCCGTAGCCTCCTGCCGCTCCTCCGGCGCTTCATCGTAGGTAGGGACTATGGGCTCGGGGTGGTGCTCGTCGACCGGAGGCTTCTGCTGGCCGACTTTGCCAGTGGCCTCCGAGTCATTCTCCTGCTTCTTCTTTCGGCGCTTCATGCGCTCACGCATCCAGTTGCGCATAGATCGTGTGTACCATACGCCACGGAAAGCTTGCAACTTTGGGGTTGTTCGCCCGGGCACCCCTATTGTCGAGGCTGATTCCCTCCCCCCATAGGCCGACTCATCGGGCCGGTGATCGCGGGCGAGGCTCGCTCACTTTTATTTCATTTTCTTACAACAATTTCTTGCGTGCTGACGCCAAGTTGCTATAATTCGCGGCGCCAAACCACCAGCCACTTCGTTACTCCCGGCAGGACCAGTCCCTGTCTGTGGCGGGGTGGGATCTTGGTTCCGGGTACAAGGAGAAGGATTCATCATGCGCAAGAGACTGGTAGCGTTACTTTCCCTCGTTGGCTTAGCTAGTTCCTCAACACCGGCAACGTCTCAGGTACTGAAAGGCTCGAGCGCTGCGCCCGAAACCAAGAACGAAAGTCAAATGAAAGGTGACAAGGTCAACCAGGAAAACACGGCCGTACAAAATGATACGTCGAAAAAATTGAGGAAGGCCGGCGGCGAACAGCAGGCTAATAAAGATGTGGTCACCGAGAAACTTGGCCCCGATCAAACCGCCCACAAGCACATTGCAGGCGTCAAATACGAAAAACAGACGGGCGAGACCAATACCGGCAAGACTCAGGCGACAGTCAAGTTGACCAAGGCCCAGGCCGACGCTGCATCGAAAGACGCCGCGAAGTTGAAGAAGGCCACCAAAGAGAACACTGCGATCCAAGACAGCCAAATCAAGAAAGTCAAGACGGCGACCGGCGAGTCGAGTGCGGTCAAGAGCGGGACCCAAGATAAGTGGCGAAAGGCCGGGACAGAGAACACTGCTGTGAGCGGCGAAGCTGCCGACAAGCACAAATTGAGCAAGGCCAACGCGGAAATGGGCGACGGCTCAGTGAAGCCAGCCACGAGCAACGCCGGCAAAATCAAACTCGAGAAGAATGCTGCCGAATCAAAAGCAGCCCAGCAAAACCTGGAGAAGAAGGTCGACAAAGCAACACCCAAATAAAATTCTCGACATAAAGCCGCAGGCGAGCTGACAAAGCAGACAACCTGCGGCATATTTATTTCTATGGGCTTTTCTTTCTTCCGGCGGTCGCGGACCGCCTCCACCGGCTTGGAGCAAGCGCTCCAACAAATGCGGACGGCGGCCTTCTTTGCGCCCACGCCCTGGGCCGTTTGCCGGCAGATGCTGGAGTTTGCTGAAGTCGGCCGGAATGATCTTCTCTACGATCTCGGTTCCGGCGACGGCCGGATTCCCATCATGGCGGCACAGGAATTCGGCGCGCGCGCCGTGGGGATTGAGCTGGACGAAAAACTGCGGCGCCATGCCGAAGAAAAAGTCCGCGAGTACGGCCTAACCGAGCGCGTCAGCTTTCGCTCTGAGGATTTCTTCAAATGCGACTTGCGCGACGCCACCGTCGTAACTCTCTATCTGCTTACGCAGGTTAACGGCTACCTCGGCCCACGTATGGCCAGCCAGTTAGCCAAGGGCGTCCGGGTAGTCGCGCTCGACTACCCGGTTCCTGGATGGCGGGAGGAGAAGACTGCGGAAGTAAAGTCGGAAGGCAATGTGGAGTACACCCTTCATCTCTACCGCCGTTGATTTGGTTGTGTGTGCAGGGCGTTGATCCGAGAGACGGCTGCGAATGACGGGCAAGTAGACTCGCCTGTGCTAAGATTCCTCCCGAAGAGACCGGCCAAAGCCATCCCTCTTACCACAGGCCGGCTTCCAAACGCCAAGTGTGGGGAGGACGAATCCCGTGAACCTGAAGATCGGAACCAGGAAAGTAGATAACGTCGCTGTCATAGACGCGAGCGGCCGCATTACCTTAGGCCAGGAAACACAGTTGCTGCGCGATACCATCCAGCGCTTGCTCGATGAGGGACAGAAACAGATACTTCTCAACCTCGGCGATGTTGGGTTCATCGATAGCGCTGGAATCGGCGAGCTGGTGGCCGCGTTCACGTCTGCCCGCAACCGGGGCGGCGAGCTGAAGCTGCTCAAACTCACCAAAAGAGTTCGCGATGCAGTTCAGATCACCAAGCTGTACACGGTGTTCGACATCAGAGATGACGAAGCCGTGGCGGTCAAGTCCTTCCAATAAGAAACAAGGTCGAGCGTTCAGCAGTTTGACCTTCCCGCGGTTTGCAGGCGCGTCAGGCCGTCTGCTAACCTAATGAGTTTTGATTCAGTGTCTGTTGTGCACCGACATCTTTCTTCAGCTCACTTTTTTCAAATCCTGAATTCTCCGGGGGTGTGCATTCATGGCAGTTAAAGTTGGTATTAACGGCTTCGGCCGAATCGGGCGCAATGTGTTGCGCACCGCGATTGACGATCCTAATCTCGAATTCGTTGCCGTCAACGACCTTACCAGTCCGGCGACCTTGGCACACCTGCTCAAGTACGACTCCATCCTCGGCAACCTCAAGCACGACATCAAGGCTTCCGGCGATTGCATCAACTTGAACGGCAAGTGCATAAAGGTCTTTTCCGAGAAAGACCCGGCGCTCATCAACTGGGAATCCGTCGGCGCGCAGGTGGTACTGGAATCCACCGGCAGATTCACCGAAGCCGACCAGGCCAAGAAACACCTGCGCGGGCCGGTGAAAAAGGTCATCATCTCCGCGCCCGCCAAAAATGAGGACATCACGATTGTTCTAGGTGTGAATGAAGGCAAGTATGACGCCGCGAAGCACCACATTATCTCCAACGCGTCGTGCACCACGAACTGCCTGGCTCCCGTGGCCAAGGTGATTCACGACAACTTCAAAATCCAAAGCGGCACCATGACCACGATCCACTCGTACACCAACGATCAGGTCATTCTCGACTTTCCACACAAGGATCTGCGCCGCGCTCGCGCCGCCGCGCTCTCCATGATCCCGACTTCCACCGGCGCCGCCAAAGCTCTGCATCTGGTGATCCCCGAACTCAAGGGCAAGCTCGACGGCTTTGCCATGCGCGTGCCCACGCCCAACGTTTCCGTGGTCGATCTGGTGGCGTTCGTGGAGAAGAACACGACGGTGGAAGAGGTCAATAAAGCCCTGCAAACCGCCGCCGGCGGCGCGATGAAAGGCATTCTCGGTTATGAAACCGAGGAACTGGTGTCGTCCGATTACAAGGGCGACGACCGTTCGTCTATCGTAGACTCGCCGCTCACCCGCGTGGTCGCCGGCAACTGCGTGAAGGTGATCTCCTGGTACGACAATGAGTGGGGTTACTCGTGCCGCGTGCGCGATCTCATCCATTTCATCGCCAAGAAAGGCTTGTAAAGCTCGGCGAGGCTTTGTAACGCTATGGCAAAGCTCTCCATTCAAGACCTGAACCTCGACGGCCACCGCGTCTTCATGCGCGTGGACTTCAATGTCCCGCTCGATGACGACGGCCGGGTCACGGACGACACCCGCATTCGCGAAACTTTGCCCACCATCGAATACGCACTGCGCAAGGGTGCGCGCCTGATTCTGGCTTCCCACCTAGGACGTCCCAAGGGCAAGTTCAACGCCAAGATGAGCCTCAAGCCCGCCGCTGAGCGCTTGCGCATGCTGTTGGACCAGAAGATGGGACGCGCCTGCAACGTGGGCTTCGCTCCAGACTGCATTGGACTGGGCGCGGAAGAGATGGCCAAAAAGCTTGAGAAATCGCAGACCTTGCTTCTCGAGAACCTGCGTTTTCATGCCGAAGAGGAGGCCAACGCCGAGAGCTTCGCGCGCCAGTTGGCCGCGCTGGCGGATGTTTACGTCAATGACGCGTTCGGATCCGCGCACCGCGCCCACGCTTCCACCGCTGGAATCACCAAGTTCGTCGAGAAGTCCGCAGCCGGCCTGCTCATGCAAAAAGAGCTTGAATATCTGGGCAAGGCGGTTACTAATCCGGAAAAGCCGTTTGTCGCCATCATCGGCGGCGCTAAAGTCTCCGACAAGATTGACGTGCTCCGCAATTTGCTCGGTAAGGTTGATGCCCTGCTCATCGGCGGCGCCATGGCTTATACGTTCCTGAAAGCACAAGGAAAACAAGTGGGTAAGTCGTTGGTGGAAGAGGATAAAATTGGCCTGGCGAAGGAGTTGCTGGCGGAAGCACAGAGTAAAAGAGTGCGGCTGCTTTTGCCGCTGGACCACGTGGTTGCGGAAAAGATCGATCCCGCGGCAGAGACGCAAGTCGTCAGCGCTGACCAGGGCATCCCGGCCGGTCAGATGGGTTTGGATATCGGCCCTGATACCGTTGCCGCATTCTCCAAAGAGATTGCTGCCGCCAGGACCATTGTATGGAACGGACCTATGGGGGTGTTTGAGGTAGCGCCGTTCGCCAAGGGCACCACCCAGATCGCACAGGCTATCGCGGCCAACACCGCCGCAACCTCCATCGTCGGCGGCGGCGACTCCGTGGCTGCGGTGCATCAGGCAGGTGTGACGGACAAGATCACGCACATTTCAACCGGCGGCGGGGCATCGCTTGAGTTTTTGGAAGGCAAAAAACTACCCGGTGTAGAAGCGTTGACCGACAAACGGTGAAGACATTGGGTCCCCATATACGCTACAGAATCGCAAAAGGATCATCGCTGGAGCTAGTGCTGGGCGACATCACGGAAGAGACTTCTGACGCGATCGTCAACGCCGCCAACTCGTATCTGGTCGGCGGCGGAGGGGTGGATGGCGCTATCCATTCAGCGGCTGGGCCGCAGTTGCTCGAAGAGTGTCGCAAGGTCCGCGAACAGCGCGGCGTCTTGCCTCCGGGCCAGGCTGTCAGCACACCTGGCTGCCGCTTGAAGGCGAGGCATGTGATCCACACTGTGGGGCCGGTCTGGACCGGCGGAGAGAAAAATGAGCCGCAATTGCTGGAGAGCTGTTATACGCACTGCATGGAAGAAGCCGAGCGGCTGGGATGTGTGAGTATCAGCTTCCCTTCCATTTCGACAGGAGCGTTTGGTTATCCGGTGAAGCCTGCAGCACAAATTGCGGTCCGCTCGGTGGCCGGGTTTTTGCATCGCCTCCGCTCGGTTCGCCAGGCTCGATTTGTACTCTTTGATCTGTACAGCCACAATACTTACACTGAGGCGGCCCAGGCTCTGGCCATCGATTTCCCGTACTTGCAGATCGTGCGCGACGACCCGTCATGAGAAAGAAACTAATCGCCGCCAATTGGAAGATGTACAAGACGCCGCAACAGGCGCGGGAGTTTGTAGCGGCTTTTCTGCCGCTGGTGCGTGGCCACGTCCGCGATGAGATTGTTCTCTGCCCTCCGTTCGTGGACATCCCTGAGGTCGTTCAAGCTGTAGGTGAAAGCGGGATCGGAGTCGGCGGCCAAGACATGTTCTGGGAGAAGGAAGGCGCATTCACCGGAGCCATCTCCGCTCCTATGCTGCGCGCCGCGGGATGCTCTCACGTCATACTCGGCCATTCCGAGCGCCGCCAGTATTTTGGCGAGACCGACGACAGCGTCAACCGCAAGCTTCGCGCTGCGCTCTCCGGCGGGCTAAAGCCGATCGTATGCGTGGGTGAAGTGCTGGAAGAACGTGAAGCCGGCTTGACCGAGCAAGTCCTGCGCCGGCAATCGAGCATCGCCTTCCGCGAGATCTCCGGCCAGCAGGCGCGTCCCATCGTGGTTGCCTACGAGCCGGTATGGTGCATCGGCACAGGCAGGACGGCCACGCCAGAGATGGCTGCGCAGGCGCACGAGGTGATCCGCGGCGAAGCGGCAAAAGCCTTCGGCGCGCCGGCAGCGGCCGCCATGCGTATTCTCTACGGTGGCAGCGTCAAGCCGGAGAACGCGGTTGCGTTGATGGCGCAAGAGGAAATCGACGGCGCGCTGGTGGGCGGCGCCAGCCTGGATCCTAAATCGTTCGCCGCAATCGTGAAGTACTAGCGCAGACCGTTCAGCGGCGCAAAGCCCCTCCGATCTTCAAAATAATTTCTATACGCTTTTTGCGGGCGCACGTATAATGTGTGCACTTTCTCGCCCCCAATCAAGCTATTACAAACAGGAGATCACTCAATGTCATCAACGCCAGCAGCGACGCCACAACCACCTTCAGGCAGCCCTCCAACCGCGCCACCCGCCAAAGGCAGTGGCGCCAAAGTGTTCCTCTGGGTTCTTGGAGGATGCGCGACCATCGTGGTACTTGGAATTCTGGTCGTCAGCGGCCTTGTCTGGTACGGTGTGCATAAAGCTAAGCAAGCGGGTTTTGATCCGGAGTTGATGAAGAAGAACCCGGTTTTGGCGGTCGCCAAGTTGTCGGTGGCTACGAATCCGGATACGGAGATGGTTTCCAGCGACGATTCCTCTGGCACCATCGTCGTCCGCGACAAAAAGACCGGGAAGGTCTCGACCATGAAGGTTGACCCGGACAAAAAGACAATGACGGTCACCGACGAAAACGGCAAGACGGTCACCATGAAACTCGATCCCAGCACCAACAAACTCGTTGTGACTGACGATACGGGTAAGACCGCAACCATCACGGCGGATGCGCAGGCTGGCAATCTGGAGATCAAGGGTCCTGACGGAAACTTCAAAATGGGCGCGAACGCCGACAAGGCTCCTTCCTGGGTCCCGGTTTATCCCGGCGTCACTCCACAAAACAACTTCTCCGCGAGCGCCAATGGCGAGCAGACGGGCAATTATTCGTTCGTGACCAAGGACGCTGTCGACAAGGTGCTGGCGTATTACGAGAGCAACCTGAAGAGCGCTGGATTTAAGACCTCCAGCACCACCAACAACACCAACGGCAAGCTCAGCGGCTTGGTTTCGGGGACCGCGGACAATGACAAACGGACCGTGGTAGTCATGGCCGGCGGCGAAGACGACGGGACCAAGGTCAACGTCAGCTTTAACAGCAAGCCTTAACAGTATTCCCTCCCCCATTCACCCCGGCCGGGAAGCCCGGCCGGGGTGGCTGTCTCTTAACCTCCCCTCCCTAACCCTTGACGGCCTCCAAAAGAATTTTCATCGAATCTAAACAAAAATTTTCCTTCTAGGGCATGAGTCGACGGCCGCGCTGGAGCATCGAATGCTGGAAGAGATTCAAAATCCACTTTTGTGCGGGAGTGTTTTTGAGTCATGAACGCTTGCCTGAAGCAGCTCGAGGCCTACGCTTGCCAGTGGCCGGGTATTTCCGCCGGAACGCACCGTTTCGGTGGACGGATCTTTCGCCTGGGAAGATCAGAGATAGGACACATGCATAACGACGGGGTTTTGGAAATATTCTTCCCCCGCCCTCTGCGTGATGAGTTGTTGGCCCAAGGCCTCGCGGAAAAGCACCGCTCCGCTCCGGACTCGGGTCGTGTCATGTTTCATGTTCGCGGGGAGATTGATGTCAACCACGCCGTGTGGCTGTTGCGTCTTTCTTACCTTCGTTTCGTTCTCAAGGCGGTGCCAGATCCCGTGAAAAGGTTCGACGCGGAGAGCGAACAGCTGCAGCTGAACTCCCGTCTCAAAGCGCTCTTGCGACGCTTCGTGCCGGAGGATAGTCACGTTGCTGCCTGAGCAATGCTCTATTTCGTCCGCTTTGGGGTAGGCCTTGGCGGTCCCGCCTGCACTTTGGCCAGAAGATCGCGTCCGGGTTGCTGGTAAGGACCCGCGATGGCCACCAGTTCCGTGAGCACGACTTTCGCGTCCTGTAACTTGCCGGTTTTGGCGTAAGCATAGCCCAGGTTGTAGAGAGCGGAAGGGTAACCCTCCGGGTAAGTCTTGAGCTGATCACACGCAGTTTTTAGCTCTGTAATCGCGGGCAGGTTCTTGTCCTGCTTGAGCAGTGCGAATCCCAAAGCGTTGTGAGCGAGTCCTACGTATAGCGCAAGCCGGTTTTCGGATGTCGGTGTCTGCGTCTTCGCCAGGTCCAGGGCTTTGCGGGCGTAGCTCTCCGCGAGCGGACCAGTTGTAGGATCGGTGCTTCTGCCGTAGGCATCCGAGAGCACCACCAGCAGGCTCACGCTGTTGGGATTCGCCGCTAGCGCCTTATCGCTGAAGCTCTTCATGCGCGCAGAATCCTTTAGCTCCCCGAGCGTAGACACCGCCAGTTCCGTCGCCTGGTCCTGAAACCGCGATCCGGGAAATGCCGCGAAGTAGCGTTCGATATATCCCATGCGCTTCTTCGCGTTCTGCTCCCCGACCATGGCGTTCAACGCGGAAGCTTCCAGATACTCGTAGTTCGAGCGCGGCGCCTCCTGTTCCTGCTTTACCTTCAGGGCAAAAGCTTCGGGATCCATTCCTTCTGGCTTGGCCTGGCTAGCGATTCCGTTGAACGCTTTGCCGCCCTTCTCCGCGCAGTCCATGATCACGTCCGCGGCCTTGGCTTTCTGTGCCGCTCCCACGACAAAAACCAAGATGTCCAGATTGTTCGGCTGACCGGTCACAGCCTTCTGTCCGTACTCCAATGCTTTGGCCGTGTCGCCCTGTTCCAGATACTGCTGCGCGAGTTGCCACTGCCCCAGGATCACGGCCTGCGGGTTGCCAGAATACTTTTGCAGGTAGTCCTGGAGCATTGCGATCCGTTTCTGGCCGTCGTTCTCGACGGTGACAGCCTGAAGATCTTTGTCTTCTGGCGTCCCTGCCGCGATGGAAATGGTCGCGACTTGGGCTGGAGCGGCGATAGCCGCGACAAGAGCAACCAGAACGAGAAGAGATGCGATCCACTGGCGTTTCATACCCCACCTCCGGCTGGACTGAATTTTCGTAAGGCATCGTATCGCCGCACCCGGCCGCTGGCAAGCCGGAATCGCGAGGAAGGATCGCTACGGCGCCACTTTGAGCGGCAGGCCGGGCGGCAAGACGCCTTTGGCCGTGATCCAGGGATGTGCTTCAGGAGCGATGAAGCCACCCTTGACGTATATATCTTCCTTCACGGCCTTGGCAGCGTCCGCGGGAGCCAGGGGGTAGATAAAGATGCCTTTCAGTTGCCCGCCGTCGGCGAACGGGGCAGCCAGGGCCATCACACGTAGCTCCACCTGCTTGGCCACCCAGGCCGGATGCTGCTTGGCCACTTCCAGAAACGCCGGCGAGTTCTTGTCCCATTTTTCCGTGCTGTACATCAGAACGAGAGTGTATTGCTCCATGGACTGGGCTGCATCCTTGGTGTGGATCGCGTCGGGCGCGACAAGCCAGGGACCGTGGACGTCAGCGGCCAGGCGGCCGGCCTTAATCGCGGGATCGGAGTTAGCGAATTCTTCAGCCTGCGCCTTGGAAGCAGCTTTCAGCACGAAGATGCCGCGCAGCGCAGTGTCGTCGGTGAAGGGTCCAGCCATCACCAGTTTCCCTTCATCGGCCAGCTTGCGGATATTGGCCATGTGTGCTTCCTGGAGCTTGGCTGCTGCGTCTTTGTCGAGTTCCGGCGCGTTGGCAGGCCGCTTCAGCAGCACGAAGAAGAACTTATCAGGCGAAGGCGCCGGCTGCTGCGCGAAAGTGAAAACGGGAGCTGTAGTGATCAGCAACGCGAGAAGGATTGCCGTTCGGGATGAGTTGAGTTTCATGGCTGCCCAGCATAGATGAGGTCGGAGGCGCATGGATAGAAATTCTTTTCAGGGGTTCCGTCAGCTGTGACCACAGCCTCAGGCGGGCTTTACTTTCGCCTCCTGTGGCGGCTCCACTTCCGGCAGCTGGTCGAGCGCGGTCTGCTCCCCGGCCGTGTCGCCGATCTCATGGAACATAGCCGCAGCGGACCGGAGGAACTCATGACCCGTCGCCACGTCCAGACGCCCCAATCCCAACAGCGAAAGGGCCTGGCCACGCTTGTCGCCCATGTCCTTAAACAGGCGCAAAGCATTCTCGAATTCCTGCCGCGACGCTGCCCAGTTCTTGCACTCGAAATGGACTCGGCCCAGGTTGCCGCGCGTAGCCGCTTCCAGCGCGACGTTCCCAGCTTTCCGCGCCAGGGCCAGAGCGCGGGAATGCAATTCGACGGCCCCTTTGGTTTCCCCCGTAGCTGCGTGCATGGTAGCAATGCGATTCATGATCATGGCCTGGCGGTCAATCTGGTCTTGTTGCTGCCAGATGATCAGCGCGCGCCCGTAGCTTTCAACCGCAGCTTTGCTGTTGCCCGCACCCGCCTCCGCCGCTGCCAGGTTTTCGAGCGCCTGGCCCTCCCATGCAGGGGCGGCGGCGGAGCGGAAAAACGACGCCGACAGGATGAATTGTTTGCGGGCCTGTTCGTAGGAGCGCATGGCCATATGCACGCCGCCCATGTTGTTTAACGCCATCGCCTGGCCAAAGGGCTGGTTGATTGCACCATAGACGCCGAGCGCCATGGCAAACTGCTCCAGAGCTTGTGGGTAGTGCTTGGCGTCGACGTAAGCGCCGCCCAGATTGTTGAGGACAGTAGCCTTTTTCTCGCGATCATCGAGCGCGTTGAAAAACACCAACGCTTTCTGAAAGTGCTCTACGGCCTTGGTGGTCTCCCGCTGGTCCTTGTAATAGTCGGCCAGATTATTGAGCGCGATGCCCTGTTTCCAGGGGTCCCCCGCGGCTTCGGCTTGGCGAAGCTGCTCAGTGATCTGCTCCAGGCTGGGCTTAGGTTCCGGCACTCTAGTCCTCAGTTGGGGGAGTCTTCCGGCGCCCTACCACAACGCCAAAACGCGGGAGTATGCACGATATTGTACCCGAACGCTCCCCGGCGCAAGCTCAAACTGGCGATCGAAGAACGTGTGTACCTGTCCTGTTCCAGAAAAGGCCGCCCATTCGGGTTTGTTATAATGACTATTCCCTTCCCGGTTGGGACCTCCTTTTCGGCTTTCTCACCGAAAACTGGCAGCAAATCGCCATGTCAGGTGCGCCGGGCCAAGTGCGGAAGTGGTGGAACTGGCAGACACACCATCTTGAGGGGGTGGCGCCGAAAGGCGTGGGGGTTCAAATCCCCCCTTCCGCACCATGAAGTTCGAAAGGATTTGCGAGGAAGAATGCTTATCGTCTTAATCACGATTGTTCATGTTTTTGTTTGCGCGGTGCTGATTGTGGTGGTCCTTCTTCAGCACGGCAAGAGCGCCGAAATCGCGGCCACCTTCGGCGGTATGGGCAGCCAGACCGCATTCGGGCCGCGCGGGACTGCTACCGTACTCTCCCGGCTGACCACCTGGTGTGCCATCGTCTTCATGCTTACTTCTATTTCGCTGACGATTCTTTCCAGCCGGAACAGGCCGTCTTCGATCATGGAGAACGTAAAGACTCCGCAGAGCACGCCGGCGAAGAAGTAGCTAACCGCAACTAACAAGTAGCCGCTGGCAACTAGCACAGCTAAAGCCAACCGCGGATTCACCGAATGCCCCGCTGTTCCTTGTTAGGCGTGCTTTTAGCTGGGCTAGCTGCTATTTGCCAGTTGCTAGTTGCTTTCTTATGATCCACATAATCATTCCCGTTGGCCCCCTGCAGTGCAACTGCTCGATCCTGGGCGACGAGCAGACGCACGAGGCCATGGTCATCGACCCTGGCGATCAGATCGAGGACATTCTCGAGATCCTGCACAGCGAGCGGCTCACGCTGAAGCACATCGTGATTACCCATGCGCACATCGATCATGTGGGCGGGGCCATGAAGCTCAAGGCTGCAACCGGCGCGCCCATCCTGATGAACCGGGACGATCACGCTCTGCTGAAGATGCTGGACATGCAGGCCGCCTGGGTCGGCATGCGCCCGCCCGGCGCGGTCACGGTGGATGACGCGTTGAGCCACTCCCAAGTGCTGAAGATCGGCGCGATTCCCGCAAGCGTGATCCACACGCCGGGTCACACCGAAGGCAGCGTCTGCCTCTACCTTCCTGAACAGAAGAAGCTGATCGCCGGCGATACGCTTTTTGCCGGCAGTATCGGGCGCACCGATTTACCCGGCGGCAACTTCGAAAAAATCATCCGTTCCCTTCATACGCGCGTGCTGGCTTTGCCGGACGAGACCCAAGTCCTCCCCGGTCACGGGCCGGAAACAACCATCGGTGAAGAGCGCGAGACGAACCCGTTTTTGCAGAAGTGATCGCGGTTACTTCTTGCGATCGCTTGACGGCGTGTAGGAGGTCCAATCTACCGAGCCGCCTTCGCCCGTTTGATTGTTCTCAACTTTGCCGGAGACAAGACAGGCGGGGGCGCGACCCGTTTCCTCGGTACGGAGATTTTGCGTGGCATCAGTGCAGAAAGCTTTCATTCCCGGTTTTGGTACAAGAGGTTCCGCACTGATCTGGAAGCTGCCTGCAGGCTTACCTTCACATCCGGAGAGAGCAAAGCGGTATCCGTTATAAACCCCGCTGACGACTTGCTGATCAACACCCATCATCTTGGAGGCTTCGGCTAGATCGGATAA
Organism: Candidatus Angelobacter sp.; assembly: GCA_035263765.1. Classification (GTDB taxonomy): domain Bacteria; phylum Acidobacteriota; class Terriglobia; order Terriglobales; family Acidobacteriaceae; genus Angelobacter. Next base: position 15,908 of record DATFQZ010000006.1, read on the forward strand.
GGAGCAAGTGAAGCCCATCTCGGGATGCAGCCGTGCAAAGATGGTTTCGCCGAAGCCTAGCAGGGTGACGACCTGCGAGGGCGCCATGGGCGGTGACTCGTGCTGAGCGGAAGCCGACTCCACCCGAAGTTCAGTCTGCGGCGTATAAAACGCGGCGCTCGTCAACGCACTGCCGGTGCTCAGCAGCGCCTTTTGGATGAAGTTAGGATCGCCGAGGGGAAACTCGGCTCCGATTGAAATCTTATTCAAACGCCAGACATTCTCCTGCAGTTGCATCGACACGCTGAAATGTGAAGACAACAGTCCCCACATATCCTCCTGCTCCTTGCCGTCGCTGAACGTGTGGATGGAAAGCAACAAGGTTTCTTCATTACCGGCTAAGTCATCGCTATCCACGTGGAGTTCATATTTCAGCTTCTTGGATGGGTCAGAGTACGCAAGCAGGACGTCGCCGCTGTCGAAGGTTTCTGCACCGGAGTCCGCCTTGAAAGCCGCCATGTACGCACGCAGGGGATTTGCCTTCCCACGGGATTTCAGCAAGTCCTGCACTTCTATGGTCAAGTGCTTCTGTATTGCATCGCCGCCCTTGGTGATCATTTCAATCAGCGCCTGGCGTGCGGTTTGCAGTTTCGGCGGTGGGCTTTGTGGCTGCGCGAGAGTGGAAAGACAGAAGGCGGGAACGACAGCAAACGATAACAGGAATCTAAACCGAGGCAACGTGCACCTCCATGCGGATGGAACCACGTGAGATAGAGTACTCCAGCCCCTGACTATGCTCAATGTTACCTGGGTGCGGATGCTGTAACGCTTTGTTAATCGGCCAGATAGCTGATCTCTGTCCTGCGAATACGTGCGCAGGCAAAGATTAGAATCGCGGCGCACAGGATCAGCAGTCCGGGAACTGCGATCCACGGAGAAACCGGTTCCGCCACGACCGTGAACAGCGCCAGGATTCCGTCAGAGGGAATCGAAACCGGACACAGTTGTTTCAGGTAGAACATCACGCTGAACTTCTGCAGCAATGACGGCAGCACGGCATGGAATGTCTCCCATCCCAGCACAGCGATACCGGGAAGAATCGGGTTCTTCACCACCAGGCTCAACGCGAGGAAAAGCGAACCGTAACCTGCGCACGCCAGAACAGCAACGCCGAGATACGCAGCCAGCTGGCCGAGTCCGGGACCGTCAAACACGAACGCGCCACCGGGAGCGCCAAAGTGCGCGTACATGAAGGTGAAGGAAAGCAGAACCGAGAGCCCGAAGATGAATGCCGCAGCCGCAAAGCCTGCTAGAAACTTTCCTGCAACCAGGACCTCGCGCCGCAGCGGAGCAAGAAAATAATAATGCAGGCTCTTCTCCACGACTTCGCCGCGAAACAGCCAGGTAAACAGTCCCATGCAGCCGAAGAAGATTCCGAAACGAAGGTAAAAGAGCTGGAAGATGCCGGCAAGAACGGCAGTATCTTCAGCCAGGTTGCAATGGCTTCCCATCGGGCTGTTCAGACCGTGCAGGGCGATGACGAAGGCCGGCGCGAACGCCGTGAAGTAGATCCAAACGCTGCGCCGCATCCACAAAATCTTCTTGAGTTCGATGCGGGCAACCGCGAAGACCTGCGCCGTCCACAATTGCCACGGCGCTTCGCGCAGAGATTTGCGGAGGGATGCCATCACGCTCATACCTGGCCTCCACTTCCCCCGATCAGATATTGATAGAGGGAGTTCACATCATCGTCGGCCGGGGTTACCGCTTCCAAACCGAAGTCTTCGTCCACCACGATGCGGTTCAACAGAACGTAAAACTGGTCAGCATCGCGCGTGCGCACCAGAACGCCTTTGCCGTCGCGGTTGAGCTTGGCTTCAACCACGTGGTCTTGAGAAAAGAGCCGCGCCGCCAACCCGCTGGGATTGCCGCAGCGCACCAGAATCTGCATCGGATGTTCTTTCACTTCGCTGCGCACGCCATGTATCTGGCCTTCGGCCACAACGTAGCCGTAACTCATCAGCACCACCTGGTCGGAGATCTTGTCCACTTCGTGCAGCACGTGGCTGGAAATGATCACATGCAGCCCTTGTTTTCCCAGGGCTTCGAACAACGCAATGGTCTCAGCGCGCGCCATGGGATCAAGCCCATTCAGTGGCTCGTCAAGTACTAAAACGGTGGGATGATGAGCGATGGACTGCGCCAGGCGAATACGTTGCCGCATGCCTTTACTGTAGCCCGCTACCTTACGCGGTGCGGCTTCTGTCATGCCCAGCCGCTCGATGGCCTCGCATGTCAGCCGGTGCGCTTCCTGCCGGGTGATTCCGCGGAGCATCAGCCCCTGGTAGATGAACTCGTAGCCGGTCAATCCTTTAGGAAAGGAATCAAATTGCGTGCAATAGCCGACGTGGCGAAAGAACTCTTCCGGTTGGTCCGGCGTGAGCCCCAGCACACTCACCGTTCCTTGTGTGGGGCGGACCAGCCCGGTCATCAGGTTCATCAGCGTGGTCTTGCCCGACCCGTTCGGTCCTACCAGGCTGGTGATGCCTGGTGGAAGCGACAGGTTCACGCGATTCACACCCAGAACTTCGCCGTAGAATTTGGAGACGTTCTCGAAGACGATTCTGTTGTTCGGGCTGCTCATCGGCTCATCCTCGCACTGCCTCGCGGGCTTTGAGCTTGCGGTTCAGTATCCAGATGCAAAAGCCGCAAACCGCGAGCAAAACCGCCCACGCTGCCCATAACGGCACGTGATCTCCAACCACGTGGATGTGGCGTGGTGAAAGACGGAACAGATGCGCCCATACGAGGGTGATAAGATACGGGAAATTCAGCAGGTTGCCCCACCTCGTGCGCATTACCGCGCTCACCACCGCGCCAAACCCGGGCAACAGGAAGAACGTGCCAATCATGAGCGCTGTGGCTGCGATTCTCCACTTCACCCACACCGACAAGGCCATGGAGAGCAGCGAAATCAGAGCTATCCAGAGCAGGCCGGCAACAACGATCGCGCCGGCGAGCCAGAGGTTATTCCAACCCCAGCCGTGTCCTTCAAGCTCGGCCTGCAGGCCGAAAAGAATGAGTGCGGGAATCCACGTGGTGCCGGAGAGGAGACTGCCTAGCACGGAGACCTTGCCCAGCAGATATTCGGCTCGCGAAAGCGGCCGGCTCAGGTACAGTTGCACGGACTGGTTGGCGAAATCCTTGCTCACCATTCCCGGCCCGGCCCACGCCGCAACGATGAATCCCAGCCAGGCTTCGACGCCGAGAAATCCCAGAAACCAGCCGCTATTAACGATGTTGTTGCCGAAGCGCAAGTTGAGAATCGCCTGCGCTGTCGCACTGTGCACAAAGTAGATGAACACCGTACATACCAAAAACGGCACCATGCACAAAACCACAAAGGCAGTAAAAAAACGCGACTCGAACAGCGTGGAAAACCCGTATCGCGAAAGCACGGTAAAGCGCGACCAAGCCGGCGTCAGCGGCCCACGATACGCTTTGTACGTGCGCTTATAGACTGCCATGCGCGCTCCTCGGCGGTGGTGGAGGGGGAGGCGTTGCCGCCGGAGCCGCGCCGGCAGCCATCGCCTTCAGGAAGATATCTTCCAGGGAATCGCGGCGGTAATTCATGCGCCGTATCTGTACGGAATGCTCCGCAGCGAGACGATAGAGTTGGCGCAGGTCGATATTGTCCGGAAGCACGATCTTGAGTGTTCCCGTGCCGAAGCTGGCGCATTCGCACCCCAGCGCGCGGACCGATTCCATGAAGCCGTTGCCTTGCGTGACATCCAACTCAAGGAACTTCAGGTTGGCTTTGCGTTCTTCCTCCAGGTTGGACAGCGCGGCGATTCGTCCTTCTTTGAGGATGATCACCTCATCGCAGCACTCTTCCACGTCCCGCAACAGATGCGAGGAGATGAGGACGCTGACCTCACCGGTGTCGCGGATCTCCTGTACCAGGTGCAGCATGCGCTGCCGCGCTTCCGGGTCCAGCCCGTTCGTGGGTTCATCGAGCAGCAGCAGCCGCGGCCCGTGGACGATGGCTTGCGCCAGCTTGGCCAGTTGTTTCATGCCGAGCGAATACGTCCCCAGCTTGCGATAGCGGGCCTCGCCCAAGCCGACGTAAAAGAAAGCCTCGTGCGCGCGCTCCATGGCTTCGCCCGGTGGCAACCCCGAGATCTCCGCCATGTAGCGGACAAAGTGAACGCCGGTCATGTCCGCGATAAATGCGTCGCTTTCCGGCATGTAGCCGATTTGCGCGCGTAGTTCGCGCAGGTGGCCTTGGACATCCTTGCCGAAAATCCGCACGCTGCCTGCATCCGGACGGTAGAAGCCGAGCAGCGTGTTGATCAGTGTAGATTTGCCTGAGCCATTAGGCCCCAGCAAGCCGATGCACTTTCCTGAAAGAGTTCCGGCCAGACGGTCCAGGATCACACGGCCGCCCAGCCGAATCTGGAGGTTATCGAGTTCGATCACTTTTGCCATGCAACATGTACTACGTGATTCTCATCCGCAATGTTCCCTCTTAGTCGAAGCGGACCGCCCGCCGCGGTTGCGTCAAGCGCAACAACCCGGTGAGCGCCAACGTGTTCAGATCCAGGCCGAACAGGCGGCTGTTGCTGGCTACGCGGATCGCATTGCCCTCACCGTAAGCGCACACCACGCTGGGCTTGCTCTCCGCAGCCAATTGCTGAAACGATTGCTGTTGTGACGGTGAAAGCTGCTGCAAGACCGGGCCCACGACCGGCGCCAGGTTCTGGTACAGCAGCCCCGAGACGTCAGCATGTTCATCCTGCGGCAGCAATGCCTTGAAGTTGCCGGAGCGCGCCAGCGAATTTCCGCTGCGATGGATATTGACGGCATTCATCACCAGCGCGCGGCTGGGCGCGATGATCATGTAGCCGTCAGCAAACGTGTAATCAACCTCGCTTAGCTTAGCGCCCTGAAAATTCAGCGTGTAATAGGTGAGCCCATTCGCCGTGCTTTGCTCCAGCGACACGTGCTTCTCCGGTTGGTCGTTGTTGTGTTCGTTGGCGTCGGCCACCAACTGCTGAATCGTAGCCTGCAGCCGTGTTGAATCGTTGACTTCAACAATGACTTTCCATGATGGGTTTGGAAGCAGGGGACCATCCAGGGCTAAGGTGACTTCTCCGCCGAGCGTGTCCACCAGGTCCTGATGGAAGCTTATCTTCAGCTCGGATTCTCCCTTGGCGAGGTTCTCCTCCGCGTTGGGATTGGAGACGGACGCGATATTGAGCACATCGTCGAGCATGTCCTTGGGATTTTTGGCCACGAAGGCAGCCGCCGCTCCCGCGTCTGGGGAGACGAAATCGAGGCCGCCCATCGGCGCCGGAGCCGCCAGCCACGACGCAAATCCGCGCCGCGGTCCGGTGAAAGTAAGTTCGGCCTGGTTTTGCGTCTTCTCGCCACTGCCTTTGCGCTCCGCGACCAGGAATTGCACGTCAGCGAGTCCGCTCTGCGCCATCATCTGCTCGCGATGTTGCGAGGGGTATTCCGCAGCGCGCCGCGCGGCCATGGTCTCGAGATCTGCGGCGAACAACATGCCTACGCCTCTTTGATACGAAGCATCGATGCGCCGGCCAAACGGTGTTCCGGCAAATCCGCCGGCTCCGCGGTTCAGCGCCGCATTAAAGCGCTGCAGCGCGGCCGCGTTTCCGCTGGCCGCCACGAAGTCCGGGCGAACCAGGACGAACAACTCTTTCTCGCTCTGGCCGGACACAGTGTTCAACTGTGCTTCGTTGACCACGTGGACGCGAGAATCGCCGGCATGACCGTGCCGGGCCAGTTCCCCAGCGATGAATTGATCAAGGCCAGGACGCTGGATGGGCGCCACCACCAACGGCGCCCCGCGAGTTCCGTCCAACGCGACTGAGAAGACGATCTCATCACCCAGGTACTCGCCAAAAGCGTGTACTTCGGCAATGACGTCGGTAAGAGACGGCCCTTTTCGCCGCGCTTGAACTTGCTCCCACCAATCGCGCAGTACCTGGCTTTCCTCAAGCTCCTGCTGGAAGAGTTGATTGGCTTGTTGCGCCGCGTTGCCCAAGTTGGGGAGACTGGCATACAACACAGTGTTGGCCGGCAAGGCGGGCAAGATTTTGCTCTGGTACCGCAGATCCGGCATCTGCACGGCTTCCAGCTTGTGCTCCAGATGGACGAACTCGGCGAGGAGCGCGAGATGCTTGTCGCGATCCTGGCTCCACGCAATCTCCTGCTGTACCGGCACCGCGGCTACAGCAGCGTTGGTCGAAAGCTGATCGCCCGGATGCAGAATGCTGGTGGAACCGGAGTGGGCTACGCGCACCTCGCCTTCAATCACGGACACGCGGGATCCCTTCATGCCACTGTGGACAGAGAATACCGTGCCCGTCACCGAAACACGGCAATCCCGGGCGGCAACATAGAGGTGTCCTTCGCGGCGCTTCGCCGCTTGCACAATGATGTTGCCGCGCTCCAGTTCGATCGTGGTGTCCTTGCGGCGCATGGAAACGCCAAACTCCGCGCGCTCGTTCATCTCCACGGTCGAGCCGTCGCGCAGGTGCAGGATCGCGCGCGAGGCTGGACCGCTCCGTACCCTCTCGCCTTCCACCAGCTCATCGCCAGGTTTGAGAGGACGCTCGCCATTGAAGCTGACCCGGTACAGCCCGCCGTCAAACGAGTCCACGTGGGCCCGCATCCCAGGAGGACCGGAGAAGATCCAGTTTTGGATAGAGTAGGCGCTCACGGCAATGATCACGACCGCTGCCGCGGCCATCACCCAGCGGAACTGTCGCCCGCTCGCGCGCGGCAGCTCGTGCTGCCAAGGCTGCAATGCCGGCGAGGGCTTTTCGGCGTCAGCCTCGCGACGGCAGGCCACGCACTCATGCAGATGCGCTTCCACCAGCAATTTGCGCGCTTCCGCGAGCTGGCCGCTGCGATACTGCGGCAACAAAGCCCGCACGTCCACGCAGCCGCGGATGGAACTCACTGCCGCTCCCGCTGGGTCTTCGCTCAAGCGCTGCCAGACTCTCTGCCCGGCATCACGCGACATCTCCGGCCCCGGCTGTTCTGCGCGCAGCTCCTGAACCGCCTGCTCAAGAATCTGCTTCGAATTTTTTTCCTGATGCTTCATCGTCTTCCCCTCGCCTGTTTCTTGAAGTCCCTTTTGAGCTGAGCACGCGTACGATGCAGCAACACAGCAACCACGGCCGGCGAAGTATTCATCATGCCGGCGATTTCGCCGTTGCTATAGTCCTCAATGAAACGCAGCACAAACATTTCCGCCCAGCGTGGGTTGAGCCGGCCCAGCGCTTGCCGCAGCCAGTCGCGGATTTCCGTGGACGGCCCTGCGGTATTCGCGGACACCACTTCGATCGGATTCTCTTGGTCGTCGAGTGATGATGTCCGCGCGTCTCTGCGGCGCCGCAGCAGATCCAGCGACGCGTTCACCGCCGAACGGTGCAGATACGCCGCCAGGTTGCTGACCTCGGAAAGGTTCTCCTGACGCACCAGCCGCAAAAAGACCGTCTGCAGGACGTCCTCCGCATCTCCGGCATTGCCAGTGATGCGGTACGCCGCGCGAAAGACCCGGTCTTTGTGCTCGAGAAAGGCCTGCTCCAGCCCTGGGCGCACTTCTCTTTCCGCCAGGGCCGCCATGTTTGCTTGCGTGATTTGCATTGTGGCTTGCAATGGTACGGTGCTCCTCTGTTCTACTGCGACGAGAGAAGGACCTGTTTCTTAACGGCAACGCTAAGATAAAATCTTCATGCGTGCCGTGCTGGACTGAAATACGGTTTTTGGTGGGCGGAAGTTCCCAAAGGCTGGAAGCGGTTCTAAACGTTAAGTACCTCTTTATGAGTAATATGTAACTAACTGATTTATATATATTTAGACATCATGTTTGACCGACCATGAAGCCTGAGCAAATCCCAGCGATCTTCAATGCTGCCGCACATTTCGTCGACCGCCACTTGAGCGAAGGCCGCGCGGCGAGAATAGCCTTCGAATGCGGTGACGAGCGCGTGACGTACCGGCAGCTGTTCGATCGCGTGAACCAGGCGGGCAACGCCCTCCGCAAGCTGGGTGTCCGCGATGAAGAACGCGTGGCGCTGCTTCTGCTGGATACTCCCGACTTCGCCTACTGCTTCTTCGGCGCGATCAAGATCGGCGCCGTGGCCGTACCCATGAATACCATGCTCTCTTCGCCGGAGTATGAGTACATCCTCAACGACTGCCGGGCGCGCGTCGCTGTCGTGAGCGAATCGCTGTTGCCCAAGATCCAGGAAATCCCAAAAGAAAACCTGCGCTACCTTGAAAAGATCGTCGTTTCCGGGCCGGCTTCGGGAGCCGACTCATTACAGCAACTCCTCACGGCGAACTCGGGAGAACTGGCGGCCCGGCAAACCGGCAAAGACGATGCCGCATTTTGGCTGTATTCCTCCGGCAGCACCGGCCGGCCGAAGGGCTGCGTACATTTGCAACACGACATGGTGGTGTGCGCGGAGTACTACGCCAAAGCCATCCTGAACATCACGGAGAACGACCGCTTCTTCAGCGTGGCCAAACTTTTCTTTGCCTACGGTCTGGGCAACGGTCTTTACTTCGCTCTTTCGGTGGGCGCCACCAGCATTCTGTGGCCGGGCTCCCCTTCACCGCCCAATATTTACTCAGTCATCGATCGCCACAAACCGACGCTATTCTTCTCAGTGCCTTCCAACTACTCGACCCTGCTGAGCTATCGCCGCGAGTCCGGCCCGGATTTTGATCTTTGCACCGTGCGCCACGCGGTCTCCGCGGGCGAAGCTTTGCCGGCCACGATTTTCCACCGCTTCAAAGAGCGCTTCGGCGTGGAGATTCTGGATGCCATCGGCTCGACGGAAGCTTTGCACATGTTCATCGCCAACCGGCCGGGAGCGGTGCGCCCAGGTTCCAGCGGGCAGATTCTGCCTGGTTACGAGGCCCGCATCGTGGACGAAAACGGTCAAAATGTCCCTGACGGCGAGATCGGCAGCCTGATGATCAAAGGAGACGCGGTCTGCTCCTGCTACTGGAATCAGCACGAGAAGACCAAAGAGACCATCCAAGGGCAGTGGCTTCGCACTGGGGATAAGTACTACCGCGACACCGACGGCTATTACTGGTATGTGGGCCGCAATGACGACATGCTCAAGGTCAAAGGCATGTGGGTAAGTCCTGTCGAGATCGAGGGCGTGCTGCTCGAGCATCCCCAGGTGCAGGAAGCTGCAGTCATCGGCTTCGCCGACAACAATCATCTGGTGAAGCCTGCGGCGTACGTGGTCCTCAAGTCCGGGCAGAAGGCGTCGGCGGAAATGGGCGACAGCATCCGTAGCCATCTTTCTTCGCGACTGGCGGCACACAAGTGTCCTCAGCTCCTGGAATTTGTAAACGAGCTGCCCAAGACCGCCACCGGCAAGATCCAGCGCTTCAAGCTGCGCCAAGCTGCTCAGGGCGCTGCCAAGCCGTCAGTCGCCCCCCAGCCGTGACAGAACGCGGCGTATTCCTTCGCTCAATGCCTCTTCCGGCGTGATAAGGCTTACCACCAGGTAGCCGTCAGTGGGAAATCCGAAAAAATGTCCGGGATGCAGGTAGACATCGTGTTTCTCCAGGAGCTCGATGGCGAGCTCTTCATCCGGGCGCGTAGCCGGTACGCGGAGCACGGCGTACCATCCCCCTTCGACTTCTAAACGGCTGCATGTCTTCTGATGCGCCAACTGGCTATCGAGTTCCGCCAGGTTCTTATGCACCCGGCCGATGAGCTGCTCCTGAAACGGCTGGCGCTGGGCTAAGAATTGACTTGCCGCAAGCTGGATCGGTGCACTGAGCGAAAGATATGTATCGGCGATAATTTCCAACCGCGCCAGCGCTTCCCTCTTACTCTCTTCCGGGCCGCTGACGATCAGCCACGCCAGCTTCATCTGCGGTAGGCCAGCAATCTTCGACAACCCACTGAGAGTGAAAGTGAGGGCTTTCTGATTTGTGGCAAGGCTCGCCTGGCGTCCGATCCCCAGAGAAAAATCCAGAAAGACTTCGTCGGTGAGAACTGCCAGACCGCGCTGTGAACAGATCAGGTTCAGGCGCCCGGCCTCGTCCGGCTTGAGGAAGTGTCCAGTGGGATTGTTGGGGTGCACCACGATCACCGCGCGGGTGCGCTGGGTAACTGCCTGTTCCAGAGCATGGAAATCGGTGTGCCAGCCGTGATCATACAAGAGCGGGTAGCGCGTCAGCTTGACGTCCTGGATGTCGGCGAGGAACTCAAACAAAGGATAGCTCGGCGCGGGAATCAGGACCTCGTCGCCGGGGTTGCACAGCAGGCGAAATACGAAGGAGTAAGCTTCACTGGTGCTGGTGGTAAGCAGGATCTGTTCTGCCGCAATCGGCGAATCACCACGCGCGGCGTAATAGTCGCACACCGCTTCGCGCGCGCTGGCCAGCCCGCGGGGGTCGGGACGGTAGCAGAGCGCTTGCGGTTGCTGCAGCGCGTCCAGGATCGCATCTTCGCCGTAATGGAACCCGCACTCGGTGGGATTCGAGGCAGTCAGGTCCAGCAGCTTGCGTTCGCCGTCGCGATGGCGGGCCAGCGCTTCCGCCAGACGATTGGGACTCAGATTCCAATGGGTGCGATCAGCGAACATGCATTGAGATTGTAGACTGCCGACGATGGCGAAGGTGACGACAGGGCACACAACGAAGCTGTGCGCCCCGTATCACTTGATCGCTAATCCATACTCAGACGTGTAGCTTAGCTTGATCTCACCGCACTTATGCTGTTCGTCGGAATAGACGACACAGCTATCGTAAGGACGTGAGTAAACGTGCAAGCTCACAGCACGCTGGCCGAATTCCGCAGGATTGTAGACCTTGTGCACCGGGTTGCCGGGATCGACGGCGCACGGACTGGAGGGGTTCATCTCGATCAAGTCCGTGGGCACAATGTCGCAAGTGCCGGCCTTCAGGTCCTGTTGCAGCAACCGGTAATTCTGAACCAACAGCCTGCCTATAGGCACAGCCATCCAGCAATTCTGGTCTTTATGGTTGTGGATGGAGCTGACCTGGCCAATGTCCCAGCAGATGGCCATCAGTTCGAAGAGCGGGGTCTTATGAATCAGGTTGCGGGTGTAATGCTGGCAGTCCCAGATAAGATATTTTTCAATGGATTTCGGATCGACGGGATGCTGGCGGAGAAGTTGGTAGACATGTGTGACGTTGAGAAAGTCTTTGTCGGTACAACATCGGAGTTTGGAAACCAGGTCTTGCACGTCGACTCTGGTCATGAGGGTGAATGCCTCCAAGGGAAATGAATCTCCGTGTATTGTAGTGCGCTTCCCTGTACCGCGACACTCTAAAAAGACGCCTCCGGGCTGAAGTTACATCAGAATTTGGCTTTTACCTCAATTGCCCAAAGATCCTGCAAGCTTGCAGACCAAGCCGCACTACAGATAACTCAACCACCAGTCTCGGCGGGTGGCTTTGACGTTTGCGAACCAGCGGCAGAGCGGATAAAGCAAGACTACGACTAGAATCCACACGCCGTACGCAACCCATAGTGGGTAACCAAAATTTGCCGGGAATAAAGCGCGGGAGCCGCCCATCGAAAGCCACGGGCCGAATGTGAATTTAGCTGCGGACGTTCCGTAGCGTAGCCAGGCCGCGAGGACTGCCAGGAGGTGGATCAGGTAAAAGTGAAGCACAAAGTAAAAGAACGGGACTCGCCCGAACACCACGAGCGGATTCGTGGCACGGGGCGTCCACCGATCGAGCCACGCCAACGCCAGCAGCGCCGGCCCTAGAGTCATCAGTAAGAAGTCGAGCGAGCCCGGGTATTTTGTGCAATTCAAAAAAGACAGCGCCGTGAATATCTGCGAGTGCTGCCGGACCCAAGGCGCGGGATCTCCGTATCGATTGAGCGCGCGCAGTACGAAAAAGGCAATCGTGAAAGCCACACCTACCCCGGCAATGATTCGGCGCCGCGCCGCCGACTCCAAGAGAAAAACGCGGCCGAAGCAGAAGCCCGCCGCGAGGACGCCAACCCACGGCAGGAACGTGTACGTCACCAATACCGGCCTGCCCGCGACGGAGATGACTCCCGGTTGGTGCAGCAAATTCCAGACCCACGCGCCGGATCCGAACTTCGCCGCGCCGATCCCATCCAGTAAATTGTGACAAACGATTACGACCACGCTCACGGTAGCAAGCCACCGCATCGGTAAATACACCAGCGCGCTCATCGCGAGCATGCAAATGCCAAAAATCCAGAGGATCAGCAGAAAAATCAGAAACGAGGAAGAAAAGCTGAAGGTGTACGCGAACTGCATCACCGTCAGCTCCAGCACGATGAACCACAGTCCCCTGGTCCATAGAAAGCGTGCAACCTGGCTCTTCGTGCGACTGCGCGCGTAAAAGAACACTCCAAGACCCGCCGTAAACACGAACACTGGCAGGCAAAAATGAGTAATCCAGCGGGTGAAGAACAGAACTGGCGTCGTCTGCCTGAGGTCGGTGGGAGAGAAGGTCATGGCGCCGGCGTGGAAGAAGTCACGCACGTGATCCAAAGCCATGATGATCATCACCGCCCCGCGTAGCACGTCAATCGACGAAACGCGCGAACCGGCAGGAACCAAGGCTCCAGGTAACGTCTCTTGACGCGGAGACCTCACCTGGTCCGTAGCGGTGCGAAGTTTTAAGGCCGCAAACATCCAATCCTGCTTTTAAGCATGCAAGAAGCCGCCCACTCGACTGTTGTCGAGCGGGCGGCTGGAATCGCCTTTGCGTTCGGCGCTGCCCAAAAACTTAGACCTTCTGTACCGCCTGGGTCAAGTTGGTGAGACTGCTTTTAGCGTCGCCGTAAAGCATCCCGGTCACCGGCTTGAAGAAGAGCGGGTTCTCCAGTCCTGAGAAGCCTTTTCCCTTCCCGCGTTTCAAAACCACCACGGACTTAGCGCGATCAACCTCGATGATGGGCATGCCGGCGATCGGGCTCTTGGGGTTGTCGCGAGCATCCGGGTTCACCACGTCATTGGCGCCGATCACCACCGCAACGTCGGTGGTGGCGAGTTCAGGATTAATCTGTTCCATTTCATACAGCGACGAGTAGGGCACATTAGCTTCGGCCAGCAGAACGTTCATGTGGCCGGGCATGCGTCCCGCGACAGGGTGAATTCCGTACTTCACCGAGACTCCGCGCTCTTCGAGCAGATCGCCAAGTTCGCGGCAAGCGTGCTGCGCCTGAGCCGTGGCCATGCCGTATCCCGGCACGAAAACTACCTGATTCGCATAGGCCAGTTGCACCGCGACGTCGTCCAAGGTGACTTCGCGCATGGAACCGGCCACAGCGGTGTCCGTGGCAACCACGGAGCCGAAGCCGCCGAACAGTACGTTGGTGATGGAGCGGTTCATGGCGCGGCACATCAGGATGGATAGGATGAATCCGGAGAAGCCATCGAGTGTGCCGGCGATGATCAGCACGTTATTGCCGAGCACGAAACCCGTGGCCGCCGAAGAAAGACCAGCATAGGAGTTCAACAACGACATCACCACCGGCATGTCCGCCGAGCCAATCGGGATCACGAGCATTACGCCAAACAGAAACGCCAAGCCGACCAGAGTATAGAAATAAACGCCCGCGGCCGGGTTGATCATCCACAGCACAAAGCAGGTGATCATCCCCAGGAATAGCCCAAGGTTCACAAAGTGCTGCCCCTTGAACATGATCGGCGTTCCGCGGATCACTTCCTGCAACTTGCCGGCCGCAATAAGCGAGCCGGTCACAGTGAGGGATCCGAGCATCACTTCCAGTCCCAGTGCGCCCATCTTGATCGGGCCCAAGCTGCCGCCGTGGATGACGTACTCGGCCAAACCCACCATGGACGCCGCCAGCGCGCCGAAGGCGTGGGATAGTGCGGTCCGCTGCGGCATGGCCGTCATGGGAACCATGGCCATGGGAATGCCGATCGCAGAACCGACGACCAGCCCGACGATGATCCAGATGTAATTGTGAATGTCCGGGTGAAACAGCGTGCCGAATAAAGCTGCGGCCATGCCCGCTGCGGCCATGATCATGCCGCGCCGCGCGGTATCGGGGTGGCTCAGGCTCTTCAAGCCCATGACAAACAGGCAGGAGGCAATCAGGTAGGTGGCTTCGAGAAAGTATTGGCCGAAGATCACTTTTTCTCCTCCGCCTTAACAGCTTCCTTCTTGCGGAACATCTTCAGCATGCGGTCCGTAATCAGGAAACCGCCGGTCACGTTGATCA
>DATFQZ010000007.1:0-21190 GCA_035263765.1 Candidatus Angelobacter sp.
TAAGCGCATTCTGTGATTTTCCAGAGCGGTACCCGGATGAAGGATCCGTGACGGTTACCACAACGGATCTTCGTCTCGCGCAAGAATTCCTCGCACGCCTACGTAAGCATCAAGCCCGCCCATTCTCAAAAGACTCACAAACTCTCTGCTCAACATGACACAGGGAGAAGGCCGGCCCCCTTGAAGGTCATTTACCGACACACATTTGTTCTGCTTGAGCTAATTAATTTACTATCAAACTACAATAAAACTATATCGATAATATAGATATAACTTACAGATAATAAATAGTTTAATTTGTTTACTATATATATAACTACAATTTAACTACCATAAAAGTAGTCTTCAATATATAGTTGTGGACCGTTCAGCGGGTTTTATTTCAAGCAGCGTCAACGGGAGATGTTAGGGCCGCAAAAACTTCTCTATCCCCCGAGGGAGAAAGGAAAGAACGAATGAGACGTCGAAACTTTTGGGTGACAACCGCGATGGCCTCGACTGTGAAAGGGTCGAGGCTGCGCGTACTGTTGGCAGTACTCGCATTGGGTTGTGTCGTAACCTTGACACTGGGTCAACAGGCGGTGCGCATGAGCGATGAGGAACGCATTGTCCGTACCACCTACGCACGGCTTTCCTACGCCGTCCAAGTGAGTGAAGTGCATCGCGCCATTTCTGAGGCCGATGCCGATAAGAATACGGTGATCGACCAGGTGGCACTGGCTCGCCGCTTGAAGGATGTGGAATTGAATTTTGAGCTGAGCGACTTCAAGGTGGGCAACGTAAATGACGCCGAGATCGGAAAGACCAGGTACTCAGCTCTGGTAACCAAGCCTTCCGGCGATTCGCTCAGTATTGCCACTGGCCACTGGACCTTTGGGACGGACAGTCCTCCGAATGGGTCCGCTGTTCCGCTAGAAGTTCGATCCGCCGTCGCGACCGTGCAATGGCAAAAGTCGCAGACGATCACCGAGGATTGGGAGCAACCCTGGGCGACACTGTTTCCGCAGATTGAGAATGCAAGCTGGTTCAGCCGCTATGCTTCGTTTAAGGTGAAAGTCAGCTTCCAGGGCCGTTCCCGCGAATATCGCGGCATGTTCCTCTTCGGGCGTGATCCGAAGACTGGAGCGGAGTATGTCATCCCCGTCGATACCATTGCCGGCCTCACCGGTGGTCTGCATTTCTTCATCAGGAACAGCGCTTACCCGGAGGCGCTGATCGAGGGTGGGATGGGAAGAGAGATCCCGGCCGTGCATGACTGGCTTACCGCGCAGGCGGCTACGGGAAAGTCCCATGAAGACAACTGCGACCCGGCAACGCTGCGGTGCGGGGTGAGCCGGCAAGACGTGCAGAAACTCGAATCGCTGCCGCGCAACATTCATCTGATGAAGACCGCTCCTCCTCGCCAGGCTCCCTTACGGGCGCCTCGCCTGCTCGATGCGGGCTTTCACCGGCCGTTAGGTCACTTTATGCAGAGTACCCCTACCGACTGCACACAGTTCAACAAATCATTTCCGCACCTGGGTGACAAGTTGGACAGCACGAAACACAATACGGGCCACCACGAACTGATCGATATAGCGAGTTCGTCGTGCACCTATGCCAATGGTGCCAGCAATACATGCGACACCACCTGCAATGTAAGCGTCCAAACGGGAACGACCATGGGCGATATCGGCTCAACTACTGGATTCTGCCACGCGACGAACTTCAGCACAAAGGATGACACCAAAAACGCCGTCGGAGCAGGAGCCGACTGCGGCGGTGGCGCCGGCGGTGGGGTCAAGGAATGTCTTCTGTGCGCCTGCAACGTAACCGTTTCGATCACCAACAATGGCGCCAATGTCAGTGTCACCAGCGACGGCTTCTACACGGCAGATGACGGTTTGGGGCAAGTCTGCGCGGCTCAGGCCAAACCAAGTC
Organism: Candidatus Angelobacter sp.; assembly: GCA_035263765.1. GTDB lineage: Bacteria > Acidobacteriota > Terriglobia > Terriglobales > Acidobacteriaceae > Angelobacter. The sequence continues at coordinate 1,921 of DATFQZ010000007.1, forward strand.
CAACTCCCACTCCCACTCCCACTCCACCGCCAGACCCGGGCGGTACTGGAGGTGGAGGCTGCCCCAATGTGGGTGGTGACGGATACAACCCCAATGATGGTGGTGCTGGTGGCGATGGTTGCAGCCCCATCATCGTTGACCTGGAAGGAAAGGGTTTCCCCCTGACCAGCGCCGCCAACGGCGTTCGCTTTGACATAACCGGCACGGGTCACCCGATTCAGCTTGCCTGGACCTCGCCGGGAGCTCAAAACGGATTCCTTGCGCTGGACAGGAACGGCAATGGGATCATCGACGATGGCACCGAGCTGTTCGGCAACTTCACTCCTCAGCCTTCGTCAGCCCACCCCAATGGCTTCCTGGCGCTGGCTGTTTACGACCAACCGGAGAATGGCGGGAACGGAGATGGCGTCATCGACGCGCGAGACAAAATCTTCTCCTCGCTGCGGATTTGGGTGGACGCCAACCACGATGGTGTCTGCCAGCCGCAGGAATTGCACACTCTGCCTGAGCTGGGTGTCTATTCCATCAGCCTGAAATACTCCCTCTCTTACTGGCGAGACGAGTTCGGTAACGTCTTCCGCTATAAGTCGAGAGTCAACCCCGAAGGAGCCCCGCGTAGCGACGAGGTCGGGAAGAAAGCCTATGATGTATTCCTCGTTGCACACTAGGCGTGAGCGTTTTCCACGGTAAGGGCCGCGAAAGCGGCCCTTTTTGTGTGATCGCAGATGTAGAGACATGGGCACCGCCACGTCTCAATTCCTGCACCGTGACCAATGTGTCGTTCGAACACCTGTAATTGTTCAGATGCATTTCGCCGATCGGCAATGCGTCTATGTCCCAATACCGCGTCGTCAGGTTGAATGTGAGACGCGGCAATGCCGCGTCTCTACGGCGTGATTCTCGCAGTCCGATTTTTTCTCTCTAATCCAGAGATCCTGGATTCAGCTACTCGCATCGTAATTCAATTGTGTGTTGGAAGTGTCCCAGGGGAAACGACGGGCTCCTTCCACGGCGGAGTAATCCATGCGAAGGATGTGCTTGTCGATCCGTATCTCGCTTTTTGTCTTGGCCACTCTTCTGGCTTCAGTCCGAATGGGCGGGCAAAACGCGCCCTCCACGCCGCCTCTTGGGCACGTCGTGGTTGTGGCTCTGGAAAACCACAGCTACAGCGATGTTGTGGGCAGCTCGTCCATGCCCTTCTACAACAGCTTGATCAGCCGATACGGGCTGGCGCAGAACTTCTTTGCCAACGTCCACGGCTCGTTCCCGGACTATGCCATGGTGACCTCCGGCGAGTTGATCACCGCAAATGGCGCGGGGCTTCCCAGCGACTTTCCGCTCAGCATCGACAACATCGAGCGCGAACTGATCCAGGCCGGCAAGACCTGGAAGGTCTACGCGGAAAACCTTCCCTCGGTCGGCTACACCGGCACCGACCAATATCCGTACCTCAAGCGGCACAACCCGTTTGCTTACATGAGCGACAATCTGGGCACATCCCAGGCCAACAACATCGTGCCTTTCTCGCAGTTCGCCACGGACCTGGCTAACAACACGCTGCCCAATTTCTCTTTTGTTGTCCCGAACGCCATCGACTGCTCGGAAGATTGCCCGGGTGGCGGCAGCTGTTCGGACTCCACCAAGCTCGCCACTGCGGACCAATGGCTGCAGAGCAACATCCAGCCCTTGTTATCGAATCCGGCTTTTCAGAAGGACGGACTCCTGGTGCTTTGGTGGGACGAAGGCAATGCCGCCGACACCAACCAGGGTGGCGGCCAGATTGCCGTAACTCTGGTGGGCCCCACGATTAAACCCGGCTTCCGATCCACGACCTTCTACCGTCACGAAAATCTTTTGCGCACGATCGCAGAAGGTCTCGGGCTGGGATTTCCCGGAGCTTCGATCTATGTCACCAGCATGGGTGAGTTCTTCGGCGCCAACACCACCCCAGGGGCCATCGCCGGCCATGTCACCAACAACGCGACCGGCGCTGCAATCGCCGGGGCCACGGTAAGCTTCAGCGGTGGCTCTACCACCACGGACAGCAACGGCGCATATACCCTCTCCGACGTCACGGCCGGCACCTATAGCGTGACCGCGTCGCAGACCGGCTTCACCACCCAGACCAGCAGCGTGACTGTCAGTGCCGGCGCGACCTCCACACTGGATTTCCATTTAAGTGCGAACTCAACTCCGGGCGGGATCAGCGGGCACGTCACCAATAGCGCTACCGGTGCCGCGATCGCTGGAGCCACAGTCAGCTTTAGCGGAGGTTCGACCACCACCGATAGCAACGGTGCTTACACCTTCTCGAACGTCACGCCAGGGACGTACAGCGTGACCGCGTCGCAGACCGGGTTCACTAGCCAGACCAGCAGCGTGACTGTGAGTTCCGGCGCGACTGCGACGCTGAACTTCCAATTGAGCGCAGCTGCGTCGCCGGGGGCGTTCAACGGGCACGTTACGAATGTTGCGACAGGCGCCGCGATTGCCGGGGCCACAGTCAGTTTCAGTGGAGGCTCGACCACCACCGATAGCAACGGCGCTTACAGTTTCGCCAACGTTGCGGCCGGCACCTACAGCGTTACGGCTTCCCAGAGCGGCTTCGCCAGCCAGACCGGCAGCGTGAGCGTCATTTCCGGCGCGACGTCGACACTCGATTTCCAGTTGAGTCCGGCTTCAACTCCGGGGACGATTACCGGGCGCGTCACCAACATTACGACCGGCGGCGCGGTGTCCGGTGCCACGGTCAGCTTCAGCGGAGGCTCAACGACCGCCGACAGCAGTGGGAACTACACCTTCACCAACGTCACGCCGGGCACCTACAACGTGACTGCGACCCACACCGGCTATTTCGCGGTGACGAACTCGGCGACGGTGACTTCGGGCGCGGCCGTGGCCCTCAACTTCGCTCTAGCCACCGGCGGCAAGATCGCGGGCACGGTGACGAATGCCAGCGGAACGCCGATCGCAGGCGCATCGGTTTCCCTCATCGGGGGCTCGATCAGCACCACGGTGAATGTCACCACCAGCTCCAGCGGCGGCTACAACTCCAACTGGATGCCCGTGGGCACATACAAGGTTACGGTGAGCGCCAGCGGGCATACTACGCAGAGCAAGAGCGCGACGGCCAACACCGGCGCAACCACGACGCTGAATTTTGCTTTGCAATAAACCATCACAGATCAGGCGGCCTGGTCTTTCTGGAGGAGCCAGGCCAGGGCCTCCTCGCGAGTGCGAAAAACGCGGGTGGCCCGCTCGTCGCCACGCAAGCCACGCACGATGGAAAACATCCGCGCCAGTCCATAAACCTCCGGGCTTTCTCCCACGATCGCGTTGTACATTGTCCGAGGGAACGGGTTGCTCTCTGCCAGCATCCTGACTTCGGCCGCCGTGAGATCAACCCTGGTGACCGCGCTGAGATCTCCCAACTGAGAAAAGTTGGCATCAAAGTCGGGATCGCTCATAGACAGCCGCCACACCTGCAAAATATCATCGGCTGTTAACACTCCCGTTGCTGTGCCCACCACGAGCCTGTTTTGTTTGTCGATCACGTAGGATATCGGCATAATTCCTTTCCAGCGCAGGCAGACTGCCTTTTCCTTCGCAAAGGGTCGCGCCATCGCCGCCGCGCGGTGGCGCAACACGTGTACCTGCTTGTCGCCTCTGGAGTCCGCGAACGATCTCACACGTGCGAGAGAGCAAATGGGAGGTCGCTGCGACCAGTGCGCGCCGCCAAAGGCGCGAATCGCGATAGCGATGAATCCTGGCGTCAGCTCTTGCGCAATCTCACGTACTAGCCTTCAGGCGGCCTGGTCTTTCTGGAGGAGCCAGGCCAGGGCCTCGTCACGCCTACGAAAAACGCGGATAGCCCGGTCGCCGCGCAAGCCGCGCACGATGGAGAACATTCGTGCCAGTCCGTACACCTCGTGGCTCTCTCCCACAAGAGCACGGCGCGCTGTGAGAGAGAACACACTGGTTTCCGCCAGGATCCTGATCTCGTCTGCGCTGAGATCAATGCTGGCAGCACTTAAATCTCCCAGTTGCGCAAGGCTGGGATCGAAATCAGGCTCGTTCCTAATCTGCCGGCGGAACTGCAGAATATCCTCCACGGTCAACACTCCCGTCGCCGTGGCCAGGACGAACCCGTTCTTCTTGTCGATCACATAGGATACCGGCATCATTCCTTTGTACAGGCGCGCCATGCCATTCGCAAGTTCATGCTGCGCCTTGTTTTTCAAGAAGCCAGGCCAGGGCGTCGTGACGGCTGCGAAAAACGCGGATGGCCCGGTCGCCGCGCAAGCCGCGGAAAATCGAATACATTCGTGCCAGTACAAAGACCTCTTGCTTCTCCCCCACGAACGCGCGGCGCGCTGTGAGAGAGAACACACTGGTTCCTGCCAGCACTCTGATCTCGTCCTCGGTGAGATCGATCCTGGTGGCAGCGCTCAAGTCTCCCAACTGAGAAAAACTGCGATCAAAATTGGGATCACTCACCACCTCTCGACGAAACCGCAAAATGTCACCCAGAGTCATGACTCCGGTCGCAGTACTCTCCACCAACCTGTTTTGTTTGTCGATAACATAAGATACCGGCATCTTTCCTTTCCTCAAGCGATCAAGGGACTCTAAGCCGCCTGTTTCTTCGCGAAGGGCCCCTCCAACGCTCCCCGCGGCTGCCCTCTTGCGTACTAGCCTTCAGGCGGCCTGATCTTGCTCGAGGAGGAGCCAGGTGAGAGCCTCGTCCCGGCTGCGAAAAACGCGAATTTCCCTTTCGCCGCGCAAGCTGCGCACGATGGAAAACATTCGCGCTAGTCCATAGACTTCGGGGCTCTCGCCGACAAGCGCGCGTCGCGCTGTAAGATTGAACATACTGGTTTCGGCCACGATCCTGACCTCGTCCGCAGTGATATCGATTCCGGTGACGGCGCTCAAATCTCCCAACTGAGAGAAACTTGGATCAAAATCAGGGTCGCTCAAAAGCTGCCGCCGAGATTTCAAAACGTCACCCAGAGTCACCACTCCCTTCGCAGTAGTCAGCACCAACCTGTTTTGCTTGTCGATCACGTAGGATATCGGCATGATTCCTTTCCCGCCCAGACTAAGCTGCCTGTTCCTTCACGAAGAGCCACTCCAGCGCCGCTGCCCGGTTGCGAAAGACCCGCACCTGCCTGTCGCCTCGCAGGCCGCGCACGATCTCATACACCCGCAAAAGGGCAAATCCGAGGTCGTTGCCTGCGACCAGTGCGCGCCGCGACTTGAGTGAAAAAGGACTTTCCTCCGCGAAGGATCGCGCCTGGTCCGGCCTGATGTCAGTCCTGGTAATTCGTGTGGCGTCCACGAGCTCGGAAAAATTGGGATCAAAATCGCTATCCCCCAGGAGCTGTTGGCGAAACCGCAAGACATCCTCGAACCCGACAATGCCGGTTACAGTGCAAACCACCAGCCGCCTTTCCTTGTCGATTTCGTAGGTCACCGGCATAGGGTCTTCCCTTTAAGTGCCCGGGCCTCACCAAGCCGGACACTGGTTCGCGGAACCTGCGGGTAGGGGCTCTTATGGTGCTCGCACACTCTTGGAATCAAACCACGTGGTGCAAGGTTGCGTTCAATTCGAGTGCTGAACAGCTCCGGGGTGAGGACAATAGCGGCCGGCGGCGATGTTATACTTCGCACACTTTCTATTGTGGTGGGGCGATGCGGCGACGGATCATGGGTAGTGTGAACCTGCAGTGGACATGGCTGGTGTTGACGGCGGTGCTCGCAGGGACCTGTCTGGTTCGCGGTCAGACTCGTGCTACTCTGCCGCTGATGCCGTTGCCCGCCAACGTTCAGCCGGGCGATGGCCGTTTTGTGCTGGACGTATCATCCTACGTGATCGAGGTCGGCGGCCCGGGCGCGGGCGATGCGCGTGTCTCTCGCGCGGTGGCACGCTTTCAACGAGCCATTGCGCGCCGCGGTCTTCAAGCCGGTGATCATGCGGCAGGGAAGGCAATCAGCATCTTTTGCATTGGCCCGGGCGAGAATATCCAGAGACTCGGTGAAGACGAGTCATACCACCTGAACGTTACCTCGAGGGAAGTTCGTCTCAGTGCGCCCACCCCGCTGGGCGTGATTCATGGCTTGCAGACTTTCTTGCAGCTCCTCACCCCGGATCCGGACGGTCTTTCAGCGCCTGCCGTCACCATCGAAGACAGCCCGCGCTTTCCCTGGCGCGGGTTGCTGATCGATGTCTCCCGCCATTTCATGCCGATTGACGCGATCAAGCGCAACCTCGATGGCATGGAAGCCGTGAAGCTCAACGTCCTGCACTGGCACCTTTCTGACGATCAGGGATTTCGCGTGGAGAGCAAGCGATTTCCCAAACTCCAGCAGTTGGCGTCCGACGGCCAGTACTACACGCAAGAAGAAATCAGGGATGTGATTGCCTACGCGCGTAACCGCGGCATCCGCGTGGTGCCCGAGTTTGACATGCCCGGACACACCACCAGTTGGTTCGCGGCGTACCCGGACCTGGCCAGCGGCCCCGGTCCGTACCAGATCTGGCGGCGCTTTGGCGTGAACGACGCCGCTATGGACCCTTCGCGCGACCACACCTATCACTTCCTGGACGATTTTATCGGCGAGATGTCGCGGCTGTTTCCCGATGAGTACTTCCACATTGGCGGCGACGAGGTCAACGGCAAGCAGTGGGACGCCAATGCGGCGATTCGCAAATTCAAGCGCCGGCATCACCTGGCCAACCATCATGACCTGCAGGCCTATTTCAACCGGAAGTTGGAGACGATCGTCAAGAGGCATAAGAAGATCATGGTGGGCTGGGATGAGATCCTGCATGGCGATTTGCCTAAGGATGTCGTGGTGCAGTCCTGGAGAGGCCAGCGCTCGCTGGCAGACGCTGCGCGCCAGGGCTACCGCGGACTGCTGTCCTATGGCTACTACCTCGACCTGATGCAACAGGCCGCGCAGCATTATTCGATCGATCCGCTGGGCGATAGCGCCGCAGGCCTCACAGAGGAGGAAAAGGCGCGCGTTCTCGGCGGTGAAGCCTGCATGTGGGCTGAGTTCGTGACCGCCGGCAACATTGACGAACGTATCTGGCCGCGCGTTGCGGCTGTTGCCGAACGTTTGTGGTCGCCGCAAGATGTGCGCGACGCCGACGACATGTATCGCCGGCTGGCAGCCACAAGTGACTATCTGGCGTCGATTGGAGTTCTGCACCAGGAGCAGTACCGCGTGATGCTGGAGCGCCTGGCTGGAAGCAGAGATGTGGACCCGCTGCGGGTTCTCGCAGACGTACTCGAGCCGGTGAAGGGCTACGCGCGCCCCCACAGCCGGCAGTATGAGACTACGACTCCGTTGAACCGGCTGGTGGATGCCGTGCGTCCGGAGAGCGATGCCGGCAGAGAATTCGCCGCGCTGACCCAGCGCTTCCTGCAGAAGCCGGATTCCATCCGCGAAGCCGCCACGCTGAACGGCGAGCTCACCGCGTGGCAAGACAACGGCCAGCGCCTGACACCTTTGCTGGAGAGCAATCCGCTGTTGCAGGAGGCGTTGCCGGTGTCGCAGAACTTGTCGGCCGTCGCCGCAACCGGACTGCAGGCACTGCGCTATCTCACCTCAACCGGACGCGCCCCCGCGGCCTGGCGCGACCAACAGCTTGCCTTCCTGAAAGACGCGCAAAAGCCGCAGGCGGAGGTGCTCAACACCATCGTGCCGTCGGTGTTGAAGCTGGTCGAAGCCACAGTGCCGGAATAGGCTTTACAGCGGAAAAAGCGTGATGGTTGGGTGACCTTGGCAACATCCAGCCGTCTCTCATGAGCCCGTGAATTGGCGGAACCTGCCTTGGCCGACCGGCGTATAGGACTTTGGCCAATGATTCGAAGAGGACCGTGTTGAAAGGAGCGTCTTTATGTCCGTTTTGAGGCGTTGGTTTGTAGTCCTTCTGAGTCTTGCGGCTACCCGCATTTTTGCTGCTGATCCGGTTCCGGTGGCAACGCTTGTCGAACACGGCCATTTCAAACAGGCGCAGTCAATTCTGGAAAAGAGCCTGGCGACAAACCCGAAAGATGCCCAAGCCTTGGCGTTGATGGCCAAAGTTAAGTTGGCCTTTTTTGATAGCGAGGCCGCGACTCAGCTGGCCAGGCAGGCAATCGACATCGACCCCAAAAATGTGGATGCCCATTTAACCCTTGCCGACGCTGTGTCACGCAAAGCGGACGACGCGGGAATTTTTGAGAAAGTTCGCATTGCCAGGCAGTTGAAGAGCGAACTGGAGCTTGCCCTGGCAATCGACCCCAAAAACCTGGATGCCCTGGAGGGGCTGATGTCGTTCTACCTTGAAGCTCCCGGCATTGCGGGAGGCAGCACGAGCAAGGCCAGGGAGTTTTCGGACAAGATCATGGCGCTCGACCCTGTCCGCGGATATCTAGCGAAGATTGACCTGGCAGCACAAGACAAGCACTTCGACCAGTTTGAGGGGCTCTATCTCAAGGCGCTGGAGGCCGGCCCCAAGTCGTACATCGCCAACGCGGACATCGCGGCAATGTATGCCGGGGAGCGATGGAAGAACTACGACAAGGCCATCCAGTATGCGCAGAAGACCGTGCAGCTGGATCCCACCCGCATCTCTCCCTACGTGACTCTAGCCACCGCCTTTGCCGCCAAGGAGCAGTGGGCCGAACTGGATCAAAGTCTGGCTTTATCGGAACAGGCTGTTCCGGATGATTTCACGCCGCACTACAGGGCGGCACTGACTCTGCTGCTAGCCGGCAAAGACCTTCCGCGAGCGGAAAAATACTTCCGCAAATATCTCACCCAGGCGGCGGAAGGCGGATCGCCCCCGCTGGCCGCGGCCCATTGGCGCTTAGGCCTGGTTTTGGAGAAGCAGGGCAAGAAAGACGAAGCCATCAAGGAAATTCAGACAGGGGTCGATTCGAAGCCCGGGTTGGCCAAACCGAACCTGAAGCAGGCGAAAGAGGACTTGGCGAGGCTCAAAGGCTGAAGGTAATCCCACGTTTTCCAACGGGGGTTTGAAAAGCCTACCGCCACTATAGGTATTCCGTAGAGACGCGGCACCGCCGCGTCTCAGTTTCGCCCCCACGAGAGGCTGTCAAAAGCGAGACGTGGCGGTGCCACGTCTCTACGTTGGCATCTTGGGACCCGCTAGACTGCCATCGCTGCGGGCGCCCATCCCGGCTCCTAAGCAGTTCTGCCGAGTGGAGAATCGACAGAATCTGCTAGACTTCCGGACTAACGCGCGACCATCAGAGTCGCGCCGGAGGCCGCATGCCCCTCAATGCAATCGACTGGCTGGTGATCGCCGGATACCTGCTCATAAACCTCGCGATCGGCTTTTACTACCGCCGGCGCTCGGGCGGGAACACGGCGGAGTTTTTTGTCTCCGGCAGAAACGTCTCCTGGTGGCTGGCCGGCACGTCGATGGTGGCCACCACCTTCGCCGCCGACACGCCTTTGTTCGTGAGCGGCGTCATCGCCAAGGAGGGCATCTCCGGCAACTGGATTTGGTGGAGCTCCTGCCTCGGCGGCCTGTTGACGGTCTTTTTCTTCGCGCGCTACTGGCGGCGGTCGGAAGTCCTGACTGACGTCGAACTCACCGAGATCCGCTACGGGGGACGTCCAGCGGCTTTCCTGCGCGGCTTCAAGGCCGTCTATCTCGGACTGCTCATGAACTGTCTGATTTTGGGATGGGTGACCAACGCCATGGTCTCCATCATCACTGTGCTCCTGGGTCCTCTCATCCCTGAAGGCAAAGTTTTGGAGCTCACTCTGGGCAGCACTACTCTGCTGCATTACACGCTAGGCCCGCCTAACCACACTGCGTTGCTGATCTGCATCTTTGTTTTGATTCCGTTCACGGGGATTTACACCTCAATCGGCGGGCTGTGGGGCGTGCTGGTGACCGATCTCTTCCAGTTCATCTTGAAGATGGGCATGGTGATCGTGCTGGCCTGGGTGGCGGTGGTGAAGATCGGCGGCATGCACGCGCTGCGCCTGCAATTGCAGATGGTCGGCGACGCAGCCCGGCACAACGGCGTGCAGAGCTCCGATCCGCTGGCATTCTTACCCGATTTTCATCTCGGCTGGACCACCAGCGCCATCTGGACCCTGCCGTTGCTCACCTTCCTTACTTATATGGGCGTGCAGTGGTGGTCGGCGTGGTATCCGGGCGCGGAGCCGGGCGGCGGCGGGTACGTGGCTCAGCGCATGTTCAGCGCGCGCGACGAAAAGAATTCCCTAGGTGCAACGTTATGGTTCAACGTTGCGCACTACGCTCTGCGCCCGTGGCCGTGGATCATCACCGGGTTGGTGGCGCTGGCGGTGTACTCCCCCAACGGCGGCCTGCATCCCAACCCTGCGTTCGCGGCGGACCCCCAGCAAGGCTACGTGATGGTGCTCCGCGATTACCTGCCACCCGCTCTCCGCGGTGTGATGATCGCGGCGTTTCTCGCGGCGTTTATGTCCACGCTCGGCACCCAGCTGAACTGGGGCGTTTCGTATCTAGTGAATGACTTTTACCGTCGCTTTCTAGTCCGCGAAAAAAGCGAGCATCATTATGTGGGAATGGGTCGATTGTTCACCATCCTGCTGGTACTGGTCAGCGGCTACGTTGCTGGGCAACTCACGTCGATCGGCGAAGGTTGGAAGATCGTGCTCAATCTCGGCGTCGGCACCGGAGCTGTCTATATCCTGCGCTGGTACTGGTGGCGCATCAATGCCTGGAGCGAGATCGTTGCGATGATCGTGGCGGCCGGCACGACGTTGCTCTTAGGCAACGCCTGGATAAGACACTCCCTCCACCTGAGCGAGACTCCCTTCACTGGCAACGAACCCGTGGTCTTTGCCAAGAGCCTGCTGGTCACGCTTGCTTGCACCACCGTGGCCTGGGTGCTGGCTACGTTCCTGACTCCAGCGGAGTCAGAGGAAAAGCTGGTTGCGTTCTACCGGCGCGTGCGTCCCACGGTGCACGGATGGAAAAAGATTGCCCGGCTGGCGCCGGAAGTCGCCGAAGTCCGCGACCTGCGGAGCAACGCGGTCGATTGGCTGATGGGCTGCCTGATGATCTACTGTTCGCTTTTTGGGATCGGCAAACTGGTCTTCGGCGAATGGCTGACGGGCCTGTTGCTGATCGCCGTCGCCGCCATCGCCGGATGGGTGATCTTCTGGGACCTGTCGCGCCGCGGGTGGCAGTCGCTGTCGGGAGCCGAAGCGGTGACTACGAAGGCCCAGGGGTCGGCGTAGATTGGGGCGGTTATAAGACCGTTGGACGTAGAGACGTGGCACGGCCACGTCTCAATCTTTCCCCGTGAATAATGTATCCGTTCCAACGATGTGTGCCTGATGCAGCGTCATTGGGTTGAGTGTGAGACGCGGCAATGCCGCGTCTCTACGGCCGCGTTTATTTCTCCAACGCCGCCTGCGCCGCTTCCAGCTCTTTGCGCCGCGTGCGGCCGAGGCTAGGGAAAGCCAGCTTGAGGCTATCCAGAGTCTCGATGATCGCCGAGCTCACTGCGGCGTGCATGAACCATTTGTGATCGGCGGGCACGATGTACCACGGGGCTTCGGGGGTGGCCGTGTGGCGGATCATGTCTTCATACGCGCTCATGTACTCGCGCCAGTGCTCGCGCTCGCGAACGTCGGCTTCTGAGAACTTCCAATTCTTCTCCGGTTCGTCCAGGCGTTTGAGAAAACGCTTGCGCTGCTCCTCTTGGGAAACGTTGAGAAAGAATTTGCGGACCACGATCCCGTTGCGCGTCAAGTAGCTTTCCAGGTTACGGATGTCCTCAAAGCGTTCCTTCCAGATGGTCTTGGTGACCAGCTTTGCGGGCAGGTGCTGTTTGACAAGGAATTCCTGATGCACCCGCACGACCAGCACTTCTTCGTAATACGAGCGGTTGAAGATGCCGATGCGCCCGCGTGCAGGAAGGTGTTTGTTTGTCCGCCATAAGAAGTCGTGATCAAGTTCCTCCGTGGACGGCTGTTTGAAACTCACGACTTCGCAGCCCAACGGGTTCACGCCGGAAAACACATGCTTGACCACGCCGTCTTTGCCGGCCGCATCCATGGCTTGAAAGATCAGCAGGAGGGCCCATTGGTCTTGCGCGTAGAGTTTTTCCTGGAGATCCCGCAGGTGCGCGACGTTGCGCTCGAGAATCTCAGCGGCCTTATCCTTATTGAGCAGGCCATGCGTGTCCCCGGAATCATAGTCTTTCAGGCGAAACGATCGCCCATCCGTGACGCGAAATCTGTCGGCGAGCCGGGCGGTATGCTTGCTCATTTTCATGGCGACCATTTAATCACACCGGACAACCACAATCTGGACGTAGAGACGTGGCCCGGCCACGTCTCAAATCTGACGCCGAATATGGTGTCTCGTGTTCTTCAATCAGTACCAGCAGCCTCTTCACCCTGAGTGTGAGAGGCGGCAATGCCGCGTCTCTACGGACGGCTTCTCAGGCTTTATAGTTGCTCATTCTGAATCGCTCCCGTAGCATGGCCGGAATGTTTCCCGTTGAGACTCGATCAGCATCGGACGGATTGCCCGCCGCCAAGCCCGCTCCGGGCACGGCGGTTGTGTTCGCTATCATTGCTGCCGCGGCTCTCGCCGCAATCGTTCCCACGTTCTGGTTCGGCAACGCTTCCGGCCACGACTTTGAGTTCCACATGAACTCCTGGATGGAGGTAGCCGGCCAGTGGCACGGCGGCACTTTCTATCCGCGCTGGGCATCGTTGGCGCATTACGGATACGGAGAGGCGCGCTTCATTTTTTATCCGCCTGCCTCCTGGATGTTGGGCGCCGCGCTGGGCAAGGTGCTTCCCTGGAAGTTGGTCCCAGGAGCGTACATCTGGATCGTACTCACCGGGTCGGGTTGCGCGATGTTCGCGCTGGCCCGCAACTGGCTGCCGCGCAGAGACGCCGTCTTCGCCGCCGCGCTCTATGCCGTGAACCCCTATCACTTGCTGATCATTTATTGGCGGAGCGCATTCGCGGAGCTGATGGCCAGCGTATGGCTTCCTTTGTTGCTATTGTTTGTTCTCCGTCTCCACGAAGATGGACGTAGAGCCATGGTGGGCCTGTCACTGGTGGTTGCCGCGGCATGGCTCACCAACGCGCCGGCAGCGGTGATGGTGAACTATTCATTGGTCTTGTTAGTGTTGGTCGCGGGTCGAGTGCAGCGTTCGCCGAAGGTCGTATTGCTTGGCGCCGCGGCGTGTCTGCTGGGCGCAGGATTGGCCGGTTTCTATGTGCTGCCCGCTGCCTACGAACAACAGTGGGTGAACATCAATGAAGCCCTGAGTCTTATTGTGCGGCCGGAATCCAATTTCCTCTTCAGGCGCATTGCCGATCCCGACCACAACCGCTTCAACCTTCTGGTTTCGATCGTCGCTGTGCTTGAAATCGCGATGTTGGCCCTGGCGATGTGGCTTTCGCGCAAGCGCCGCCGGGACCAGCCGGAGTTTTGGTGGTCCCTGGCGCTGTGGGGAGGCGTGGCGACGCTGCTGATGCTGCCTTTTACTTTCATACTTTGGGAATACCTGCCGCAGTTGCGCTTCGTGCAACTACCCTGGCGCTGGCTGCTCTGCCTGAACGTAGCCTTCTCTTTGCTGGTGGCGATGGGCATGCGCCGCTCGAAATCCAGAGCTGCTGTGTGTGCGCTCATGCTGGCCGGGCTGCTGGTGGTGTGGAACAAAGTCCAGGCGCCGTGGTGGGATAAGGCAGCCGATATCGCCGAGATGGTCGACGACATGAGGGAAGCCCGGGGCTACGAAGGCGTGGACGAGTATGTTCCCCGTGACGCTGACCCCAGTCTGGCCAAGCCCGAGACTCCCGAAGTTGCAGCCACAGACGGCAATCCGGATGCCGTCCGAATCGAGAATTGGTCGGCGCAAAACAGAAAGTTCGAAGTTAACGAGGGACGCGAAACGGAGGTCGTCGTTCGTCTCTTCAACTATCCCGCATGGCGCGTCGAGGTGAATGGTCGCCAGGTAATCCCCGAGACCCAGCCCGATACCGGGCAGATGGTGATTCCAGTGGAGGCGGGCAAGAACAAGATTGAAATTACTTTTGTGCGGACTAGAGATCGCACGGTGGGGTTTGTGCTTTCGGCCCTGACCGGACTGGTGATGGCGGTCTTAGCAGTTTGGAAGCGGCGCGATTAGACGGTCATGGCCGTAGAGACGCGGCATTGCCGCGTCTCACATTTAATGCCACGGTGCTTTTCGGAGCCAAAGATGATCACGGCGCAATCATTGAGACGTGGCGGTGCCACGTCTCTACGTCTGTGGTTTCGATTCGCTGGATGCAGGACGAGGAGCGACTTGCGTCTACGCCACGCCCACCGGGGCCGCGGTCTTCTTGGGCAGGATCTCGCCGATCCGGCGAATCTGCGCGCCCACGCCGCGCAGTTTTTCTTCAATGCGCTCGTAGCCGCGATCGACGTGATACACGCGGTCCAGGATGGTTTCGCCTTCGGCCACCAAAGCAGCGATCACCAGCGAGGCGGAGGCCCGCAGATCGGAACACTGTACGGCGGCGCCGCTCAACGGGGTCTTGCCCCGAACCAGGGCGCGCCGGCCCTCCACTTTGATGTTCGCGCCCATGCGCACCAGCTCTTGCGCATGCATGAAGCGGTTTTCAAAAATATTTTCGGTCACCACGGAGACGCCTTCCGCCTGCGTGGCCAGAGCCATGTACTGGGCTTGCATGTCGGTCGGGAAGCCGGGATACTCTTCGGTGCTTACGTCGGCCGCGCGCAACTGACCGTTGCCCATAACGCGCACGCATTCGCCGTTGCTCTTGACCTTCACGCCGCATTCTTCCAACTTGTGGAGCAGCGCGCCCAGGTGCGTGGGATCGCAGTTGGAGACGATCAAATCCCCGCCGGTCAGCGCTCCGGCAATCACGAACGTGCCGGCTTCAATGCGGTCAGGAATAATTTTGTGTTTGGCCCCGTGAAGCTTGCTCACTCCCTGAATGCGGATGGTGGACGTTCCCGCCCCTTCGATCTTCGCGCCCATCTTGTTCAACAGCGCGGCCAGGTCGGAGACCTCCGGCTCGCGGGCGCAGTTTTCCATCACCGTCTGGCCTTCGGCGAGCGCCGCCGCCATCATCAGGTCTTCCGTGCCGGTGACGGTGATCTTGTCGAACGCGATCTGCCCGCCGCGCAGCCGTTCGGCAGCGGCTTCAATGTAGCCGTGCTCCTGCGTGATGGTGGCTCCGAGTTTTTCCAGGCCTTTGATATGGAGATCGATGGGCCGGGCTCCGATCGCGCATCCTCCGGGAAGCGAAACCCGCGCGCGCTTCATGCGAGCCACCAACGGGCCCAGCACCAGCGTGGAAGCGCGCATGGTCTTTACCAATTCGTAGGCGGCTTCGGGATTGACCAGGTTCCGGCAACTGATGGTGGTGCGATGCGAAGCGCGGCCGTAGCCCAGTTCGACTTCCGCGCCCATCGAGACCAGCAGGTTGCGCTCCGTGTGGATGTCGCGTACGTCAGGAATGTTTTCGAGAGTGACGGCTTCGTCGGTGAGGATGGCCGCTGCCATGGCCGGTAGCGCGGCATTCTTGGCGCCGCTGACACGGATGGTGCCGACCAGGGGATTGCCGCCGCGAATGACAAATTTATCCATACGATCCTCAGGAGACCCACCTCCATTTTCACCCCGCGGCTGCGGAATGGGAATGGATAACTTCCTCAACTGGCGTGCGCTACTCAAAACAGCTTCCTCCGTGGCGTGGCGTCACTCATCCGGCCGCCGCGCCGCGCGAGCCATGCTACATCACGCGTTCTCGATCGCTTTTCGGATGTTTCCCTTAAACGCCTTGAGTTTTTTCTCCGCCTCGACCCGTCCCAGGCCGGCCTTCAGCATCACCAGCGCAACAGCTACCTGGCCACGGGCCGCACGCAATGCTTGCGCTGCCGCCGGGTGGTCCACACCTGCGGCCTGTTCCAGAATGCCCAGCCCACGTTGCACCAGTTTTTCATTTTTCGTGTGCACGTTCACCATTAAATTACCGTAAATGTAGCCAAGCCTCGCCATCGCCCCTGTAGTAAGCATGTTGAGTACCATCTTCTGGGCGGTGCCGGCCTTCATACGCGTGGAACCGGCCAGGGCCTCGGGCCCGACGTCGACCACGATCTCGACCTCCGCCGCTCGGCCCAGCTCCGAACCGGGGTTAGCTACGACCGCCACGGTCCTTGCGCCTTTGCTGCGCGCGTGTTCCACGGCGGCGATGGTAAACGGCGTGCGTCCGCTGGCAGCCACGCCGACCACCACGTCTTTCTTGCCGGGCTTGCGCTTGGCCATGTCGGCACGCCCGGCCTTGCGCGAATCCTCGCTGACTTCGCTCGCCCGGCTCAGGGCTCTTTCGCCCCCGGCAATCAGATACTGGATGGTCTTGGGATGCGTGTTGAATGTGGGCGGACACTCTGACGCATCAAGTGCAGCCAGACGGCCGCTGGTACCCGCACCCACGTAAATCAGCCTTCCCCCGCAACTCAGGGCTTGGGCGATGGCGTCGATGGCTTGTGCGACCTGCGGCAGAGCGCGTTCCACCGCTTCCGCGACTTTCTTGTCCTCGCGATTGATGACGCGCGCGATGTCGAGAGCGGAAAGGGTGTCCAGCTCAGCAGCCGCCGGATTTGCACGTTCCGTGCCGAGGTCTCTGATGTTCATGGAACTCAAGCTCACTTAGATGCCGCTGCCTTCGTCTAGCGCCTGAACCACCGCGTCATGAAACGCCGGCCGGACCTCTTTGATGCCCTGTGAGCTTCGGTCGGGCCATGTGCGGTTGGTCAGCAGCGTAACAGATAGTTGCTGCTCGGGGTCAATCCATAAGGAGGTTCCGGTGTAGCCCAAATGGCCATAGGACTTTGGTGAGAAGTATTTCCCCGACTGCGAGGGCGGGGAAGGGGTGTCCCAGCCTAAAGCTCGGGAGGTCCCGGCCGGAAAGTTCTCGCGCCGTGTAAAAAGTTCCACAGTGTGGGTCTGAAACAACGGCGCGCCGCCGTTCAGCAAGCACTGGGCAAGAGTGGCGACTGATTCCGCCGCGCCGAAACAGCCGGCGTGCCCGGCCACGCCGCCCATCACCCAGGCGTTTTCGTCGTTGACCTCGCCTTGGATCACACGCCGGCGGAAGCGCATGTCGTTTTCCGTTGGAGGGATCGACGCCTCCAAGGTTTTTTCCGGATGAAAACCTAAAGAGAGATCGAGTGGACGAAAGATTTCGCGGTCGCACAAAGTGTCGAGAGGTTCACTGGTAATGCGTTCCAGAGCGACGCCCAACAGAATGAACCCAATATCACTGTATTCGGCATGCGCGCCGGGATCGGCAACCAGAGGGATCTGAAAGGCCTTGGCCCGCAACTCGTCCTGGTTCTTTGCGGTTTCAAACAGCTTCACGTACGCGGGAAGCCCGGATGAATGCGCCAGCAGCATGCGCAATGTAACCTGCGAACGCCGAGGATCACTACCTGCAAACTCCGGCACGACATCGAGAACCCTCTTCTCCAGGTGAAACTGCTTTCGGTCGTACAGCCGCATGCAGACGGCCGTCGTCGCCACCACTTTGGTCAGCGAGGCAAGGTCGTAGATTGTCCGCGGGCCGACCGCGCGCGAATTCGCGTCATAGGTGAAATGCCCGAGTCCTTTGAGCCCGACCAACTTCCCGTGGTGCGCCACCGCAACCGCGGCCCCCGGAAACGCCTTCTGCTGGACCCCGGAGTCCAATATCGCAAAGGCGCGCGCGAACTTTTCATCCTGCGTGGCAAGGTCGTAGGAGAGTAGGCGGTTCGCAGTCGGGTTGGTGTGAATCCCCGGTTGCATTTGTTTTCGGTTTATAACACACTCAAAGCAGAGATGAAATTTGCCCGCATCCCCGCCCTTGTTTGCCTGTTGGTCTTAAGCCTCCCTGCATTTGCCTGCCAGGCCGCGGACGGGGACAAGCCAACGGCCGCGCCGGAGGCTTCCAAAGGTCCCAACTTCGTGCCCATCGACAGTTTGATCCAGGAGCAGGTCAACGATGAAGGCATTACCGGAGCCGTGCTGGCAGTGGGCCACAACGGGCGCATCATCCACCAGAAGGCGTTCGGCTACCGCGCGCTCTCGCCGCGCCGCGAGCCCATGACGGTGGACACGGTTTTTGATCTGGCGTCGCTCACCAAGGTCGTGGCCACCACGCCGAGCGTGTTACATCTGATGCAGTCCGGCAGGTTGAGGCTCGATGATGCAGTGGCCCGCTACATTCCGGAGTTCGGGGCGAACGGCAAGGAAAACGTTACGATCCGCCAGTTGCTTACGCATTTTTCCGGTCTGAAGCCGGATCTCGATCTGAATCCGCCGTGGGCCGGCGAAGAGACAGCGTTCCGCATGGCCAACGAAGAAAAACTGCAGACGCCGCCGGGCGCGCAATTTGTTTACAGCGACATCAATTTCATAGTGCTAGGCGAACTTGTCCAACGCCTTTCCGGCCTGCCCCTGGACCGCTATGCTGTCGCCAACGTTTTTGAGCCGCTGGGCATGAAGCATACGCGCTTTCTGCCGCCTCCGGTGTGGCATTCACAGATTGCTGAGACCTTATCCATCGGCAACCGCGAGATCCTGCGCGGCAAGGTACAAGATCCCACCGCGCAGCGCATGGGTGGCGTAGCTGGTGATGCAGGACTCTTTTCCACCGCGGGCGACCTCGCGCTGTACGCGCAGGCGCTCATCGATCGCAAGAAGATTCTTTCGCCTGATTTGATCGAGAAGATGACTACGCCGCAGCAGCCCCCCAATGCCGTGGAAGTCCGCGGGCTGGGCTGGGACATCGATTCGCCGTTCTCCAGCAACCGCGGCGCACTGTTGCCCGTAGGCTCGTTCGGGCATACGGGGTACACCGGTACTTCGATCTGGATTGATCCTTACACCAACACGTACATCATTTTGTTGACCAATTCGGTGCGCCCGCGCTCCGCGAGCGTACCGGTGATCTCCTTGCGCGGACGCGTGGCCACGGCGGTGGCCGCGGCGCTGAATCTGGACGTGACCTCATCCGCGCGGGACCGGCTTTTCTCCATCACCGGGTACAACGAAGTGGCTCCCGCAGCGCGGCGGATCGGGCCGCGCAACGGCAGCGTGCTCACGGGAATTGATGTTTTGGAGAAAGACAACTTCGCCGCGCTCAAGAGCGGAAAGCAGCAAGCTTGTTGCGCCACGGATTCGCCATCCGCCGGCGAGCGCGTGCTGAACATTGGCCTGGTGACCAACCAAA
>DATFQZ010000008.1:0-26436 GCA_035263765.1 Candidatus Angelobacter sp.
CCAGTTCATCCCACTACTTCTCCGCCACCTTCCTTCCAGCGTTCAAGTTGTCGAAGTTCATGATGGTGTTGAGCACCAGCGAATAATTGCCGATGGTTTCGGCGCGATAGACAGGATTCGAGGAAAACAAAACCACGTGCCCGCCTTCTACCGGGACGTCAACCACCGTGGCATGTTGCGCGATTTCGCTTCCGCCTTCGACTAAGCCGGAGATCAGCAGATCCCTGTTGTCGGCATAGCGGAAGATCACTCGCGGGCGGCTGGCCGGCGGAATCACCCCGAGGTTGTTGCGACGCTGCTCGTCGGTCAGAGGCTGCGCTTCCCAGGCTTCCGCGTGCGGCTCCTCCGGAGCCTCGGTCACCGGGCGTCCTGGCGTGAAGTCCGGATCTTCGGCGCCGCCGCGTCCCGTTGGGCGCGGGCCCGGCTCTGAACCCAGACGGCGCGGGCCGCCACCGCCCGTGGCGAGGTTCGAGATGTTGAAGATGGGGCCGTTGTCGCAGTAAACAGGAAGATTGTCGCCGAAGCCGTAGGCGATCGGGCTCGCGGCATCGATGTTGACCGACTTGAGAATCGAGCCGACGATCTTCATCTGTTTCGGCGCTTCGATCGCCACGCCGGAGGTCATGCGCAGGCTGACGGCAAGGTTTGCCGTATTCATGACTGTCACCAGAACCCCACCGTGCCGGACAAACTCCTGGAGATGAGCGACCCCGTTCCATCCGAGGCCAGGCCGGATATCGTCCGTGGAGTCTTCTTTGCCGATGTTCGGAGTCTCGGGCGTGTTCTTCCAGGGCAGTGCATTTCCCCAATTCATGGGCAGGCCATTGATCACGGTCATGGGGTCGGCACGGCCGCTGGGCGGAAAGAGGATCACATCATACTTGGACCGGAGATCGTCTTCTCGTGCAACCTGCTGCGTGCTGATGTAGCTGTAAGGGATTTGCATCTGGTCGAGCGCCAGACGCCACCAGCCTTCCGCCTGCGTGCTGAGCCAGGTGTGCAGCAAAGCCACGCGAGCTGCGCGCAACGGATGCGATTTCACGGCCGGCGCGGCCGCCAGTCCTACGGCTTCCAGCCCCAGGTCGGTAACTTCCCGCCGCAGCGCTTCAGAATCAACCTTGCTGATGATGAACGACCCTCGCGCGAATTTGCGGCCTGCGGCTTCGAAGGGTTCCTCCGCAGCCTCGATTGCCGCATTTTTCAAGCGATAGCGAAGCGTACCCAGGGCGGTATCGGCGTTGGCGTTGATCACGAAGACGGAGCTTCCTCCGCTGACCTTCCCGCGGACTTTGATATCGCTCACGCGCTCCATCGGCGTTTCCAGCACTTTGGAGTCAACCACCCGTAGCACGCGGACGTTGAACATTTCGCCAAAGGTCCAGCCGGTATCGTCGTACGGAGTTTTCTGCGGATCATTCGGGCTCCAATACTGATGATCGAGCAGCGCATCGGCAACGCGCGAATAGGGCTGATCCATGCGCACGATGTAGCTGCCTGCCGGCAGGTGGACGATAGTCGGCTGAGCTGCGGCTTTGTCTTTATCTTTGGCGCTTGCATCTTTGCCGGCTTCGGCTCCTGCTTCCTTGGGTGCGCTGTCGGGAGTTGGAGTAGCGGTAGGAGCGGCTTCTCTCGGCTGATCAGGTTTCTCCTGCTCCTGTTTTTGCTGTTCCGCGGCAGGCGAAGCTTCACCCGGCTTTGCTGCCTTGTCAGGCGCGGTACCCGGCTTGGCCGGTTTCTTTGCCGGCAGCTTTACCGTAAACGGGGCCGTCGCGCGGGAGATCTCGCACCCTTGCTTGCGCAGGACCTCAAGCAGGGCGGCTTGCGCACCCGGGCGTGCCTCGTCTCCCGGAAGCACATAGGCCGCGGGACCTTCCCGGTCCGGCTTGGAGATGGAGCGCTTTGCTTTCAGATAAAAGTTCTTGAGGAAGAATCTTCTCTCTTCCGCAAAGTAATGCAGCGAGGTGAGCAGACCGGTCTGCTCGTAGTTATTGTTGTTGCGTTGCGACCACATGGCCTTGGGCAGCGGCGGATCCTGGCGGTACCACGTGCGTCCGTAGTCTTCGGGCCGCAGCTGGCGTTCCACCGTATCGGCGCCGCCGTTGCCGAACGTTTCGTAGAGCCGGCTGATGCCGTTGTGCATGGCGGCGATGAACATCAGGTATCCCGGAGACCACGTGTCAAAATTTCCATGCGTGAATACGCCGGGCATGCCCAGGCGCGTCATGTCGGCGACGTCGCGCCAGCCCAGGATCTCCCATTCGTTGGTCAGGATCGGATCCACCCAGGCGTTGAACGGTCCATCGCCCGCGGTGTTGTCGTATAGATAAGGAACCGATTCGTGCAGATCATGCAGGACCTGGGCGTTCCAGCCGGTGAAGGTGTTGAGGACGTTCTCGGTCAGCTTCAGGCTGACGGCCATGGCGTCACGGTTGTTGTCATGTGCCACATACTTGCCCCAATACATCAGCGGCGGGTAGAAGTCTTTGGGATGAGCCAGGTGCCAGCGATAGAGATCGACCATGCGGTCGCGGCCGTCAACCTCGACGATCGGCGTAATAAGCGTAATGATGCCGTTGCGGATGTCCTTGATATACGGGCTTTCATCCACAGCCAGCCGGTACGCCAGTTCCATCAGCGCGGTGGGCGCGCCGGTCTCCGGAGAATGAATCGTCCCGGTGATGTAGTAAACCGGAACCGCCAGGTCAATGATGCGGTCGGCTTCGGTGTCGTCCAGCTTGATGGTGCGAGGATCGGCCAGCTTGCCCAATAGCGCGCGATTCTCTTCCAAACGAGCCAGGTTTGCTTCCGACGAGACGGCCACCGCGATCATCTCGCGGCCTTCTTCTGTGTGTCCGATGGAGTAAACCTTCACGCGAGGGCTTGCCTTCTCCAACATGCGCATGTATCGGTAAACATCTTTTGAATAAGGGAGAATGCCGGGCGCGCCGGCAATATCTCCCAGAACCGCTTTGGGAGTGGGTACGGTCTTGGAGGCAGGCAGATAATCCACCAACGACGAAGCGAAGATCGGTTGCGTTGTGTATTCCATGATCTTCTTGGTGTATTCGGCGTCGATGGCTTGCCTGGGATCGCGTGCGGGAACGCTCTCGCCCGGTCCGGCCGCTGCCGCTGAAGCTGTGAGAAAAATCAGCGCCACCAGACGCGCGCCTGCGATCCAACTTGTCCTATTAAAGTTCATCTGCGCCCTCCCCGGAAGACCCGTGTGATTGCGATTTAGCAGTCTATCAGGGGAGGCAAGGGGGGATTGGAGCGTTTGGCCGATTAGGCGGAGACCCTTGCTGGTTATTTGCGCGTCCAGTAGGGCCAAGGCACAACAGCACGGCGCGAGGCATAGAAACCATGCTCGTAGAGACGCGGCACGGCCGCGTCTCAAATTATCCCGCCCGATACGTCGTCGGCAATCCCACGAATTGCCCGAACGCCACATTACGAACAGCGCCGGCATTGAGACGTGGCGGTGCCACGTCTCTACGACAAAACGTGCGTATCGTCCTTTGAATTTAGCTCGCCGCCCGGTGCTGTGGGCCCGATTCACGCTTCTCGAAATGGCGCGAGAACCATTCAGCAGAGACTTTGACCACCTGCTCCATCGCTCCCGGCTCTTCGAACAAGTGGGTGGCTCCACGCACCACGTGCAATTGGTTGAAGCAACGCATCTCTGCCATCGCCTTGCGGTTCAGGGCCAGAACAGTCTTGTCGTCTCCACCAACAATCAACAACGTCGGGGCCTTCACATTCAGCAGCGCTTCCTCGGCCAGATCGGGGCGTCCGCCGCGAGAAACCACGGCAGCGATCTGGTCCTTCATCTCCGCGGCAGTGATGAGTGCGGCCGCGGCGCCCGTGCTGGCGCCAAAGAGCCCGACCGGCAACTGACCCGTTGCCGGCTGGGTCAACAGCCAATGTGCAGCCGCAGCGGAACGAGCAGCGAGCAACGGGATATCAAACCGGTACTCCATGGTGCGATCGTCAATTCTCTGTTCGTCTTCGGTCAAAAGATCCATCAACAGGGTTGAAAGGCCATACTGGTTGAGCTGTTCAGCGACATGCCGGTTGCGCGGACTCAGCCGGCTGCTGCCGCTGCCATGAACAAAAATGACCACGCCGAGAGCACTCGGCGCCCCTCGCAGGTCGCCGTGAAGCAACGCGCCTTCGATCGGAATCGAGACCGGGGTGGGCGGCTTGTTTTGAGGTTGGGTGGTCACGCAATACCTCGTTTTTGCCGCTGCTCGGCTGCGGCCGGCGGTTCGGCGGCACGCTCGAGAAGCCAGCGGACTTCGGAGTCGTCCATCTGCGCAAAGTTCTCGTAAAACTCTCCAATAGCGAAGAACGACTCCGGCCGAAGAACGCAAACAAATTCATCAGCCACTTTTCTCATTTCCTGATCTGCATGGAATGTCGCCACGGGCACCGCTACCACAATTCTTTTGGGATGGAGAGTTCGCAGAGCATCGATCGCAGCCCGCATGCTCGACCCCGTAGCGATTCCATCATCGATCACGATGGTGATTTTGCCTTCAACGGAAACCCCCGGCTTGGCTCCGCGATACAGCTGCTCGCGCCGGCGCAACTCAGCTTCCTGTTCAGCAGCTGTCTCGGCAATCTCCTCCTCGCTGATGCCAAGCTCGTCGATCAACTTCGCACTGAGGATGCGAATTCCACCACTGGCGATTGCGCCCATGGCCAGTTCCCTTTGTCCTGGCACGCCCAGCTTGCGCACCAGCAGAATGTCGAGCGGCGCGTGCAGGGCTTGAGCCACTTCGAATGCGACCGGCACTCCTCCCCGGGGAATAGCGAGAACCAGGACGTCGTCGCGACCTGCGTATCCGGAGAGCTTCGCCGCCAGGCGCCGGCCAGCTTCAAGTCGGTCATGAAACATAGGGCACCTCTTTCAAAACGCTGTCACGCCCGACGATCCAACGCACTGACACAAGTCACGTACGCGGTGTCCGGCGCAACTCGATGGATACTCCGTCAACGAATTAGGGGCTCGGGTTGCCGGGCAATGTGTCTGGCGGGGCCTGCGAGCAGAGCGACTACAGCAGCCCAAGCCCCAATCCGTTGGATGACTGTCGCGCGAAAGAGGATGAACGGAGGAACAGAGCGCAAACCGTGTAGCCGGGTGTCTCCGCCCTCTCGCCCGCTATTATAAGCTGGGGTGGAGTGGTTGCCCTTCGGAGACTCCCGGCCTCATCTTCTTTGTACGACTCAACTGGCTATCTCTTCTGTGACGCAGATCACAGGTCGAGAGTTTGGGGGCCATAGTTCTGATTCACTCGCCTACGTTCCTCCTGCGTCTGTGTTACACTATTTTTTTCAACCACATACACCGAAACTAGCATGCTCTTTTCGAAGGAATATGTCGGGTACCTTGCCCGGCAAGTGACCCAAAAACTGATTGCCGGCGACTTCATTGAGACCAAGCACGTGCCTGAGGTCACCGCGGCGCTCAACACGGCGCTGCTCGAAGAGCTGCAACTCGAAGACCGTATCAACGACGAGGTCCGCCTGATCCTGGAACAATACGACGACGAGCTGCGCCGCGCCGGTGCCAGTTATCAGGAGATGTTCAAGAAAGTCAAAGGCGAACTGGTGCGCAAGTATAAGGCGGTGCTGTGAGACTCTCACGCGACAAGATCAACCGGCTGGCCCACACCGTCGCCGATACCCTGGCGGAACTTGACCAGGTGGAGTTTGTCGAAGACCGAAACAGCATCCGGATGGAGGCTCGCCGCATCCTGGAAGAGCTGCTGGCTGAAGAAGCCAAGATCGACGTGGCAGCGCGGCAGAAGATCGAAAACCAGAGACGCACCATCACCGAGGGAACCCAGGAGTGGGACATCCTCTACCGCAAATACTACAACGAGGAAGTCAAGAAGCTGGGAATCTAAGAGAGTTGGTAATTTTGTAAGTTGGTAAGTTGGTAATTGGCAAGAAGCGAGCACTTGGTTTTCAAAGCACTCAATTACAAAAATTACCAACTTACTTAATTACCAACTCTTCTCAGCGGCCGGCGTCTTTGCGCTCTTGGGGCGTCATCCGTCCCCACAGCTCGTCCACAGTCATCTGGATCGCAGGATTGCCGGGAGCCTTTTCGCGGGCCGAGTTCATCCAGCGATAGGCCATCACCCGGTCCTGCTGGACACAGCGCCCGTTGGCGTACAGCTCACCCATCTGGATGGCCGCGGCCGGTTCGCTCCTCTGCACTGCCGCGCGCAAGTACGCCAATCCTTGATCGCAATCCTGCTTCACTCCATTTCGACCCTGGAGATAATCTTGGGCCCTGAGCAGGGCCGGGCTGGGCTTCAACGACGCGGCCTCTTGCCGCGCTTTCTCTTTCATCGCCGCGTTCTTCGCGGCACGAGTGTTCGTATCTTCGGAATTCGGGGAGTTAGGTTTGCTGTTCTCGACTGCCGGCTCAGGCGTCGCAGCGACGGCTGGCTTCGTGGAATCAGGTTGGGCCTCGGGGGATTTTGCGCCGGCGTCGGCAGACGGGGGCACGGGAGTTGCCTCGGTCACACTCGAAGTGTTCGCGGCATCCGGCGTTGGAGACGCCTCCGCCTTCGGTTTCGTCTCCTCCGGCGAGGAAATGCCCGGAAGCGGCTTCGCTGGCTCAGGCCCTTTCTGGCTGGCCCGCAGGCCTGAACGCCATTGGAGGAACACGAGTCCCCCCACGATCGCCACGAGCAGCAAAAACACCAGCGTGCGCACCAGAGTTCCGGAGGACTTTTCTTCTTCGAGAAGATACTCCCCGGTATCACCTGCAGGTTCGCTCAATCCCAAAAACGAAGGCCCAGAGATCGCTGGACGCTCGGCAGGAGCGGGACGTGCGGCGGCGCTGGTGTTGCGGAAGATCGCTGCCGGCGGCCGGGAAGAAACATCTGCCGGCGGAGCCACCGCCGGAAGCTCTTCAGGGACCGCCTCGTGCGGGATGTCTTCTACCGCTGAGCGCGGGGATGCCGAATGGGCTTTCTCAGGGACTTCGGGACTCGGCAACTGCACGTTAGCGATGGCATTCGCACGTTCCTCGCTCGTGCGGCGCTCGACGACACGCCGCTCAATCCGCGCTCCGCACATTCCGCAGAACGTGGTCCCTGGCTCGCAGACATGTCCGCAGGAAGCACACTTCAGGCTGGCTGTGCCGTGCCGGACACGCCGCTCAATCTTGCGGCGCTCTAGCCTTACGCCGCACATGCCGCAGAATTTGTTCTCGGGACTGTTGTCTGTCCCGCAGAAAGTGCAAAGCATAGTATCCACGTCCCCGGCCAGAAATCGGCGGCTTCCCTGCTGGTAGCTCACCCTCCCTAAGATGATGGCGCCAAGCAATTGGCTGCAACTCTGGATCTTGGGGGCCAAATGCTTTCTTTACAACAGATTGTACCGAAAACCGCTGCGCGGCGACGGGTCCCAAGCACATAAGGGATAATAAGTGAAGATGCCGTCCCGCCAACAGATATCCGAAGTCATAGAACGCGCTGCGGCCGAGGCCGGCTTGGAGCTGGCGGGCATCGCGCCGATCCGGGAGGACAAACCGCCGGAGATAGCCGCTTTCGTTGAATGGATCCAGGCCGGACACGCCGGGGAAATGAAGTACATGGAGCAGCGCGACGCTTCCGGCGAGTTGCGCCGGGCTTCGCCCAAGAGCGTTTTTCCCTGGGCGCGCTCCGTAGTGGTTTGCGCGCTCAACTAC
Source organism: Candidatus Angelobacter sp. (assembly GCA_035263765.1). GTDB lineage: Bacteria > Acidobacteriota > Terriglobia > Terriglobales > Acidobacteriaceae > Angelobacter. Next base: position 7,709 of record DATFQZ010000008.1, read on the forward strand.
AACACCGCGAAGCCTTACTCGACCCAGGTACACGATCCACGCCGCGGATGGGTTTCTCGCTATGCGTGGGGCAGCCGCGATTACCACGATGCGTTGCTGCCGCGCCTCCAGCAAGTGGAGAATGCCCTCAAGGACCTAGCCGCGAAGCACACCATCGCGATCGAAACCCGTACCTATGTTGACACCGGGCCGGTCCTGGAGCGTGTCTATGCCAAGTACGCCGGCGTGGGATGGATCGGCAAGAACACCTGCATCATTCATCCCAAGCTAGGCTCGTGGCTTTTTCTGGGCGTGATCTTGACATCTCTGGAAGTCGATTCCGTTGCTCCCTTGCCTGACCGTTGCGGGAGTTGCACGCGCTGTATTGACGCTTGTCCTACGCAGGCCATCGTCGCGCCGGGAACCCTGGACGCGCGCCGTTGTATTGCTTATCTCACGATCGAAAAGCGTGGAGACATTCCCGAGGAGATGCGCCCGCTCATGGGACATCACGTTTTCGGTTGTGACATCTGCCAGGACGTCTGCCCGTGGAACAACAAGGCAGGCAATGCTCCAGTTTCGACCGCGCCGGAATTCCAGGCGAGAGAGAATCTCTTTCATCCCGATCTGCGATGGTTGGCGCGAATGGACGACGGCGCTTACGGCGAGCAGTTCCGCGGTTCGCCCATGCGGCGCGCCAAACGGGCTGGGCTGCGGAGAAACGCGGCTGTGGCCATGGGCAACAGCGGCAACCGCGAATTTGGGCCCGATCTGAAGGCTTTGGCCACGGACGACGACCCGGTAGTCGCAGAGCACGCCCGCTGGGCGCTCAGCAAGCTCGGCGGGCAATAACCGGAACCTTCCCTGACACGTATTTCTTTCGAAAACACCAGGACTTTGCGGGTGTCGCAGCTTGGCAACTTTATGTTATGGTCTCTTAGGAAATTCTCATGTCCACTTCCCGCGTACAACCGTGGCCCGTACCACGACTCAGTCGTCGATACTGCATGGATCAGCGCCTGCTCCTGCGGGGGTCGAATGCGATCTTTCACGGTCGTACTAAGGACATCAGCGAAAGTGGCCTGGGGGCCATCGTTGCCGGCGAGTTGGACACCGGCGACCCTCTGCAATTGGAGTTTTACCTTCCCGGCAAGTTGAACATCGTAAAGCTTATGGCAGAGGTGCGCTACCATCAGGGTTTTCAGTACGGCTTCCAGTTCCTGGGCATGGATAACCAGCAACGCGATATGCTCCGTGAAGCCATCATCGTCCTGCCCTTGGCGTGACCTCCTTGCTCCCTCGTCCGTTATCCCTTTTGCTGTCCTGGCGCTTGCCGGGCCCAGCCAAAATTGTTCCAACATTCAGCCGGAAATGGGGTTAGATTTAGAAACCTAAGAGGAGCTGAACGTGTCGCGACAAGCAATTGCTCTGTTGGGTCCATTGCTTCTCCTGGCATCTTTCGCCAAGGGCGAAGCTGCGGGCAAGAAAACCAAACCTGTGCTACCCCCGGTTCTTTCCGAACATGACCGCGCGTTGCATGCCCTGGGCCGGCTGACTTTTGGGCCGCGTCCCGGCGACCTGGAAAAGGTCATGGCCATGGGCGTTGACAACTGGATTGAACACCAATTGAATCCAGCGAAGATCGATAATCCGGTCCTGGACGCGCGCCTTACCGGTTACCGGTCGCTGGGGCTGGCGCCAAGGGAGTTGGCCCACGCTTTCCCGAGTGGATCGATGATCCGCGAAGCCGCTGATAAAAAACGCCCTCTGCCTGCCGACCCGGTGCAGTTCGGTCTTTGGGAAGTATTGATCGACAAGGATAACGAGCAGCGCGCCAAAAACGCGGTTGCCGCACAACCTGCTCCCACTCCGGACGAAGCCGCACAAAAGGCGGCCGCCCAGGCCGGCCAGGACGCCGGGCGTCACCTGGCCGACATGCTGCTTTCGCTTCCCAAGGCCAACCGCATGCCTGCGCTGATGAAGTTGCCGGTCGGCGACCGACGCGTTCTGCTGCAGTACGTTCCCAACGATATGCGTGACCGGCTCGTCGCGGATTTCTCGCCCGTGGAGCGGGAAACCTGGTTCGCCATGAACGGCCCTACAAATGTCGTGGTGACTGAGCTGCAACAGGCGAAAGTCCTGCGGGCCGTCTACAGCGAGCGCCAGCTCGAGGAAGTGATGACCGACTTCTGGTTCAACCACTTCAATGTGTTCATCTACAAAGACCAGGACCAATACCTGGTCACCACCTACGAACGCGACGTGATTCGTCCGTATGCTCTGGGCAAGTTCCACGACTTGCTGGTGGCCACGGCCAAAAGCCCCGCCATGCTGTTTTATCTCGACAATTGGCTAAGCATCGGTCCCAACTCGCAAGCTGCGGGCGGCGGCAAGCCTGGGCAACCACCCAACCCTTCCGCCATTAAAGGCCTCAACGAAAACTACGGCCGCGAGCTCATGGAACTCCACACCTTGGGCGTGGATGGCGGCTACACGCAGGCTGACGTGACGGAAGTCGCCCGCGTCTTCACCGGCTGGACCGTTCAGCCCATGGACCAGGGCTGGGGATTTGTCTTTGATCCCAAACGGCATGAGCCGGGCCCCAAGACGGTCCTTGGAAATACCATCCCCGAAAAGGGTGTGGATGAAGGGATGCAAGTGCTGGACATGTTGGCCAAGAGTCCTGCGACTGCCCGATTTATCTCGACGAAGCTGGCGCGGCGATTTGTAGCCGATGATCCGCCGCCCGCCCTAGTGGACGCCATGGCCAAGACCTTTCTTTCGAGCGACGGTGACATTAAGGAAGTCTTGCGCACCATGGTCCACTCCAAAGAGTTCTGGTCGCCGGATATCTATCGCAAGAAGGTGAAGACACCTCTCGAGTTTGTCGCTTCCGCTGTGCGAGCCACCGGCACCCAGGTGCAGAATCCCATGCCCATTGTCCAGGCTCTTAACAAGATGGGCATGCCCCTGTACCAGATGCAGCCGCCCACTGGATACTCGGCCAAAGCCGAGGCGTGGATGAACTCAAATGCCCTGGTGGAACGTTTGAATTTCTCCGTGTCCCTGACCAGCGGCGGTATCGGCGGAGTTAATTTTGATCCTTTGCGTATGCTGGCGCTGGGGTTGCTGGCGCGCTCTCCGAAGGAAGAAATCGTTCCGGTGAGCACAAGCGGTGGAACGGACGCTGCCGTCACGTTAGTGGAAGCCGCGCTGATCGGCGGCGACGTCTCCAAGAACACCGACAAGGCTATCCGCAAGGCGTTGGACGATCCGCAGATCGGCGGCCACTTGCTCGACGATCCCGCCAAGCCGCTCGCCACCATCATCGGACTAACGCTTGGAGCGCCGGAGTTTCAGGTGAGATAGCTGCTGACTTCCAGCTTCTAGCTGCTGGCCAGGCACGCATTGAGTTTCGCCAGAAGCTAGCAGCTAGTAGCGAGCAGCTATTTCTTAGTCATCACCAACAGCGTAAAGGTTCCCGGCTTCATGGTGCGCCGCGGGCGTGTCTGCCCTTCCGCCGGCGGCTGTTCGTCAAACTCCGCCGTTACCAGGTAAACGTCGTGGGTGTTGGTGTCGAGCGCCATGGTGCGCGCGCCCCGCTTTGTCACCGCGTCTTGGGCCACGGTGAACTTGTCCGGCGAATCCTCATGGACCACGGTTAGGGTGCCATCACCGTTGGAGCTGAACGCCAGTTGCGTGCCGGGATCGAAACCGTTGGCGTCCACGCCCTGGCCGATAGCCGGTGTAGCCAACACCTTGCCGGTGTCAGGGTTGACCACGGCCATAACTTTGTTGTGGCAGCCGGCGAATAGGCGGCGATTCTTCTGGTCCATGGCCAAACCGGAAGGCTCTTCGCATCCGGTCAGCGGCCAGGTCGCTGTCACCGCGGCTTTCTTGGAATCGATTGCTGTCAACTCGCTCTTGTCTTCAATGTTGACGTACACCATACCCTTGCCGTCGGCCGCGGCAAACTCCGGTTTGCCATCCAGCGGAATGTTGGATACAACGGTTCCCTTGTCAGCGTCGATCGCGGTCGCGTTCTTACTGCCGCCGTTGAATGTGAAAACGCGCTTGGACGCCGGATCGTAGAGGATGGCGTCCGGGTTCTTGGCATCATCCGGCAGCTTGATCTTGGCCGTCTCCTTCAACGTCTTCAGATCAAAGACCGTGACGGTATTCTCACGGCCGTTGCTGGTGAAGCCCTTGCCCAAGTCCTGGGCCAGTGCGATGCCGTGGACTCCAGTGGTGTCGGGAATCTCGCTGAGGACTGTTCCCTTCGCCGGATCCACCACCATGACGCGTGTGCCACGGGAAATGAACAGGCGCTTGCCCACGGGATCGTAGGTCAGGTAATCCCACCCGCCGTCGCCGCCAAGGACATATGTCTGTTTAAGCTGGTATTGGGCCTGTGCGAACACTGGCGTTAAGAAAACAACAACGAGGGCAAACGTCATCACGGACATAAATCTCTTGCACATGTGGCTCACCTCAGATGGAATTCAGCGGATTATTGTAACCGCGATCCGCCATCTTGTCTGCTACTTCGGGTACCTTACGGATTTACGAAAGTGTAATTATTGTCATAGGTCTCGCTTCCGAAGGCAAGAAAGAAGGACCTTGTATCTTCCCCTACTTTGCGACACTAGGTCCCTCGTTCGTTCGTGGGCTGGCGATCTGCCTTGCGCGCAAGGCAGGATGCCAGTCACTGCTCCCGTCAGTTCCCGGAGTTACAAGTCGTCAGAGCATCTTCATCCTCAGCACGAATGACTTTACCGAAGGGCCCGCAAGCATTGTCCGGCGGCAAAGGATCGTTCCTGTTGTCCTGATGAAGGTCGCCATTGATTTTCTCCATCAAGAAACTGTGCGTTACGCCTCCCAGCGTGTATTGCCCAACGGCCCTCCCTGAGCTGTTCACGTCCAAAAGGATCGTGGCTGTGGACCCAGGAAAATCCACCGTGCGGAAGAAGCTTCCGTCGGCGAAGTATCCATGTTCCTTGAAAAGGAGATCGCGGTAGGCTCCAACCGTGCGGCCGGAATCGTTAAGGCCTTCTGCCAGGGTTTGCGCCGCCCCGGGCACCAAGAGGTCCTGGAAAGCATCCTCGGCAAATGCAAACCCTTGGGAATTGTTGTGGGCATCAAAGAAAATTCCCGCGAGTTCATTCCGGTTATTGATCGCCAGCGGCTCGGTGAGTTCGATGGCGCCCTGTGACGGATGGTCCACGGTGGTAAATCCGTCATCTTCCGTAAAGGTATACCCGTGGATGTGACGCCGATCGGCAGTCTCATAGAATCCCGTTATCACCCCGTGGTTGTTGATGGCGCTGGCAAAGTTAACAATGGCGGCCGGGAAATCAATGGTGGTAAACGTCCCATCCTTCAGAAGGAAGCCATGCTCCACCCTTTTGCCGTCAAAGTATGCACCAACGACGTCCCCCCGGTTGTTAATCCCTTCAGCGAAGGTCGAGATCGCATTTGGGAAATCGATTGGCGTAAAAGTCGTCCCGTCGCTGATGTACCCGTGCTGGCCGTGCGCGTCGCGAAATACCCCGGCTATCTGTCCGTTGTCACTGATTGCTTCCACGAAAGTGGCGATCACGCCCGGCAGGTCGATATTGGTAAATTCCACGTCCGCGAGCGGCGGCGTGGGGACTTGTGGCGCGACTCTGTACAAGAAATCGGCAGAGGTCAGGGTTGCCGAGGCCGACGTGAAAGCGAAAGCATCCAGCGCCGTGGTGAAGTTCAGACCAGCCGGGTGCAGGTTGTTGCTCATGAGTCCCGGGAAAGCCAGCGTGGCCGTGGCCGTGGGCTGGCTGCCTCCGAAGTTGATGGTCGGGGCTACCAGGATGCATCCTTGGTTAGGAAAACATTGGGCATCGAATGAGTTGATGTTGAAAGTATCGCCGGGTGTAAAAGTTGCGGAGATAGAAGCGTCCTCTCCGAGAATGTCAAAGAGCCCATTCGTCTGAACAGTGTATGAAAAGCTGGCATTGTGGCTGCTAAAGAAAAGCGAGTTAGCCGAGGGGCTTTCCGACCAGTTAGGAGTAAGCCGGAAGCCGGTTTGATTTCCGGTATTCAACGGGGTGAAAGCGATGGTATCGGGAGTGAAGAACACCGTTACCAGATTGTTGCTGAGGTCGGTGGTTTGCGCAAAGCCCTGGAAATTGTTGCTGAAATTGAAGGTGAGGTTGCCAATGGTGCAGGACGTTGCCAACACATCTGCCAGGGTTCCGGTGGGACAGGGTTGAGCTTGCCCATGGGACAACGACGCGCTGAAGCCCACTGCAAGAATCAAAAGACCTCTCAAGATCATTCGCGACATGCTTGCCTCCAGAATTTTCTCGGTCGAAATGAAAAAATCGAGGGCCCTTACGAAGTCACAGGAAACCAGCGCCGCTAGAGGGCGACGGTTCTTCGGGAGGATACTCCCCTACGGATACGTTCGCAGCGATAGATTGACCCAAGGCGTTTGTAGCGTAGGAGTTCTCGACTTGCAAACTTTCAAGATAGTTGAGAAGTATACAAGTAGAGAAGAACTACACCCGAATTGCGACGGAAATTGTATCCTGGATAGGTAGACTTAGCCAGATGAACTATGGGAACAAGTATTAATACTTCGTGAAGGACGACCACCTTCCCAAGAACCTTTAGGCGAAGATCTGCGAGAGCGCTATTTCGCGCAGGGCAGGGATGTTCGCGTGACTAGCCCCGGATCCGGGAAGCTAAGAGCTCCGTCAAGGGTATCGGAAGACCCGCGGGTGAACCAGGGTAGGAGCACTTGGGTTTGCGGATGAAAGGTAATGCCATCGATGGTGACCGGATATCCGGCGTTGGGGAGCGCGGCCACGGGATCCGCAGTTTCCAGACTGTTTTGGCAAACGCCGGGTGAGCCCAGCGATTGCCAGGCTGGAACCAGGTTGCTGTCGAAAGGATTGTTCATCCATTCCGATATTTCATGGCTCAGCGGCGTGACGTCAGCCACATTGCCGCTGAGGATTCCCGCGTCTAGCCAGCTGGCCCAAACCAGCGTCTGGATCAGATGGGTGTTCTCGACCTCGCCAGCATCGAATGCGGTGTGAAAGCCCAATACACAACACTTTTTCACGTCCAGCTCGGGCGTAAGAAAGACATTCGTGGTAAGAACGACAGCCAGGGCGTCAGGGTGCAGGTCCTCAAGCTGGACGATCGTGTTGAGGTGAGAAATGAAGAATGCGGTATCCACCAAAGCGTACACCGCGCCAGTGCTGCGGTTGTGATAGACTTTCGCGCTCCCGCGAGGCACCTCGATGGTCACCGGTTTAAGCACCTCCGGTGGACCCAACAAGGTGTGCCAGTCCTGGGACATGATGCGGTAAAACTGGGCCCTCTGAACGGCATCCCCAAACTGCGTGACGCCAGATAGATAGACCGCGTTGCGGAAGTTGGGCGAAGCCTCAACTTGTGGAAGGATGGGCTCCGGGCCGAGAACAATCGGCTTGCCTGCCGAATCCACATAGCCGTCAAAGTACAACGTCACCGGGATCAGCTGGGTGGGGATCGTGGTGCTCCGGCCACTCTGTGGCTTGGAGCCAACCATAGTGAACGGGAAGTTCGTGCCCGCAAAATCGAACGAACCGGAGAAATGCGGGACACTGGCGATACGCTGCTGTTCGACCGCGACCAGAGCCTCGGGCGAGATCTTGCTGGCCGATTCGAATCGAGGTTGCGCGCCCTGGTTGTGGAGGAACCCGCTCTCTGCCTCCACTGGCATCTCCGCGGATCGCATAGCGGTCGACTGCTGCTGCGTCCATCCGGCGCCAGGAAAAGCCATAATGACGCCAAAGCTTAGCCCCAGGAGGCCGCGCATGGTCGGCTTCAGCCAACGAATTGTCCCGAATAACGCCACCGGCCCCCCTAAAAAGCCAGGCCGCTATTTTCTTCCAACTCGGCGTCTTTGTCGAACCCAAATGGCCTGGCCCTTAGGGTTCAGCCGGTTACCGGCCGTATGCGGGGCCGCAAGGACCCCACGCTGCCGCAGACAGCAGAGTAGGATGCCGCTATCAGCTCTTGTGCTTTCTGTACACTTATCGTGTTTATGGTCTCGCGCAGTGAAATCCGAGACGCCGGGCGGCGGATTGCCCGGCATATCCGCCGGACCCCGGTCCTTCCCCTGGAAGAGCGCGCCTTTGGCCTGGACGCCACGATCTTCCTGAAACTGGAGATGCTTCAGCACACAGGTTCTTTCAAGCCTCGCGGCGCCTTCAACTGCATTCTCAGCTCCCCCGTTCCCGGAGCCGGAGTGATCGCCGCTTCCGGGGGGAATCACGGCGCGGCTGTGGCCTATGCCGCGCAGAAGCTGGGGCATCGCGCCGAGATTTTTGTGCCGACGATCTCGCCTGCCAACAAGGTCGAGCGGCTGCGACGCTACGGCGCCCAGGTCTGTGTGACGGGCCGCGACTATTCCGAGGCTCTCGCCGCCAGCCGGCAACGGGCTGCAGAGACCGGAGCCCTCCCCATTCACGCCTACGACGACGCTCATGTCCTCGCCGGGCAAGGCACGCTGGGCATGGAACTGGAAGAACAAGTGCAGGGATTGGATAGCTTGCTGATCGCCACGGGCGGCGGCGGGCTGATTGGCGGGGTGGCCGCGTGGTATCAGGACCGCGTGCGCGTCATCAGCGTGGAACCGGAACGCGCGCCTTCGCTGGCTAAGGCGATGGCCGCAGGCCAGGTCGTGGATGTGGAAGTCAGCGGCGTAGCCGCCGACTCGCTGGGCGCACGCCGCGTTGGAACGTTGATGCTGCCTATCGCCCAGAAATTTGTCTCGAAGGCACTGCTGGTCAGCGACCAGCAGATCGTCGAGGCACAGCGGGCTTTGTGGCAACAGTTCCGCCTCATCGCCGAGCCCGGCGGCGCGACGGCCCTCGCCGCGCTGCTTTCCGGCGTCTTCCAGCCGCACGCAGGCGAGCGCGTTGGGGTGGTAATTTGCGGCGCCAACGCGGATTTGACCGGCTTTCCCGGCTGATTCGCGCCCGTCACCTGGGGAGATGGGCCCGGTTTCTTCCGCTCCAGTACCACAATGCCCCGCCCGGCAGCGGCCGGGAGGGTTTTGCAATGGCCAAAAACTTCTTTTCCAAATAGTATGTTGCGGACCTGAAACGCTTTCACTGAAAAACTCACTACTTCAGGGGAGTCAACCCATTGGGACATCCCTGTCTCTAAAAGTCTGCAATTCAGAAGCACAACGAGGAGATAAAGAATGAAGCTGTGCACTTCGTCTAAGGTACTTGCGGTTTGTCTGATGTTTCTCGCGGCACCCAGCCTGATCTTCGCCGCCGGCGCCACAGTGGATTGCACCGGCGCAACGCCCGGCGCATTCACCAGCATCAACGCAGCGATCCAATCGCTACCGCCCGTTGGACCCAACAGCATCAACGTTCTTTCCAACTGCACGGAGAACGTGATTGTCAACGGCTATTCGAATCTGACGATCTCGGCAGTTCCGGGAAGTTTCAGCGTTTCGGCCACTGATGCTAATCACCGCGCGATGGTCATCTTCGATTCCCTCAATGTCTTTGTTGACGGCCTCAGCTTCAGCGGCGGCCGCGGCATATTCATCAACAACAGCAGAGGCGTTCAGATCGGCGACGGCACCATCAGCAACAGTTCCCTGCAGGGCATCATCGCTCTTGGCTCCGTGGTTGACATCTTTAATTTGACGATTCAGAACAGCACGCGCAGCGGAATCTCCGCGGCAGACGGCGTATTCAACGTTGATGGCGGCGTGACCATCACCGGCAGCGGACGCTCGGGCATCGTCATGACCAACGGACACCTCACGCTGAACGGCGGTGACGGCGTCACGCCGGGGACCGAGAATGTGATCAGCAACAACACCGGGACAGGTGTGGCCGTGGTTGACAGCGCCGAGGCCGACATCAGCGCCGACAATCGCATCACCGGCAATCAAGGTGCCTTCGGCCTGGAGGTCATCCATACCAGCACCGTGATCTGGAGCGGCGGCGGCACCATCAGCGGAAACAAGATTGGCGTTCATATCGGAGAGACCAGCCATGGCGAGTTTGACACCGTGAACATCACCGGGAACAACGGCAATGGTATTGAGGTTACCGACCATTCTGATGGCTACATCGACGGTGGCGTCAATAGCTCAGGTAACACCGGCGCCGGCATCCAGGTCATGCTAAGTTCCGTGCTGAACAGCCTGGGGGGCGACACCATCAACAACAATGCCGACGACGGCATTCAAGTAGATCTCTTGTCCATCGTCAAGTTTGCCGCCAATGACACGATTACCGGCAACCAGGAGTTCGCCCTTCACTGCGGCAACGGCTCGCTTGTGGTGGGTGATGTCGCGGCGTACAAGCCCAAGAAGTGCGGCATAGCATTCCAGGCAACACCGATTGACTGATCGCATCGCGACAAAAAAAGTGGGCCGCGAAACGCGGCCCATTTTTACTTCTACGGCAAATTTCCCTCGCTCGATCACTTTGCCATGGCGCTCAACTGTTCTCCCAGCAGAAACTGGCGGACAAACATGACCGTGGCATAGAACTGGAAATCCTGGTTCTTCTTCTTCGCGTAACCGTGGCCTTCGTCGTTGGCAATCAGGAACCAGGTTGGAGTTCCATTGGCCTTCAGCTTGTCCAACATCTGGCGTGATTCGGTCCAGGGCACCCGCGGGTCGTTCCGGCCTACCACCGCGAACACCGGCTTGCGGATCTTGTCCGAGTTGTTGAGCGGTGCGGTTTTTTCCAGATACTCACGTATCTTGGGATCGCGCTCGTCGCCGTATTCCACCCGGCGCAGGTCGCGGCGATACGCCTCTGTATGCTCCAGCAGCGTGACCAGGTTTGAGGGACCAACCACCGGTAGCGAGCAGCGGATTTTGTCGTTGTATTCGTACGCCACAGCCCAAGTCATGTACCCGCCGTAACTTCCGCCCGTGATCATGATCTTGTCGCCGTCAAGGTTGGGGTTCTCCTTGATCCAATCCAGAAGCGCTCCGATATCTTTGTGCGTGTGATCGCGGTTCACGCCATTATCGAGCTTCAGGAACGTCTTGCCGTAGCCAATGGAGCCGCGCACGTTGGGATAGACGAGGGCTACGCCGAGTTCGTTGAGATAGTAGTTGTTGCGGCCCAGGAAGCCCGGACGATACTGCCCTTCCGGACCGCCGTGAATGTTCACGATCACCGGCCGCTTGCCGGGAAACTTTTTGGGATCGGGACTGTAGAGGAACCCGGAGATGGTCTTGCCGTCGAACGTCTTCCATTTGATGAGTTGCGGTTCGGAAAACGTAGATGTGTTCAGTCCTCCGGTCTCGCTGGAGGTCCATCGCTCGAGTTTCCCCGTGGTGACATCGAGCGAGTAAACGTCAGACGTGGAGCGCGCTGAGGTTAAGACAAAGCCAAGATCCCGGTTGTTGTTGTGGAAGTGAGCAGCTCCGATCAATCCCGTTGGAATGCCGGCCACTGGCCGATACTTTTTCGTTGCCGTATCCATGAGGTAGAGCTTGCTGACGCCGTCTTCGTTGGTGATAAAGGCCAGCGTCTTGCCGTCTTCGCTGAGAGCAAAGGTATCCACAGACCATTTGATATCGGAAGTCAGATACGCCGGTTGCAACGTTGCCAGGTCGACGTATGCCAGACGGTGAAATTCATCATCACGGTCGGTCACCACGAAGAAGCCCTTGCCGTCTTTGCTGAAGATCGCGTCGAAATAAGCGATCTCGTCCTGCCCTATTTTGGGGGTGAGCAGCTTCTTCTCGCCGGTTGCGACATCCGCTAACCAAAGATAAGTCTCGTTAGCGGATATTTCCTGAACGACCAGCAGCTTTTTGTTGTCGGGCGACCAGTCGGTCACGCTCCAGCCGCCGCCGTCAAGCTTCAGCAACATGTGATCGGACTTCGGGTCCGCAGGGTCTACGATCCATATGTCGGTATCTTGGCCGGTGCGCCGCGTCGAGCTGTAGGCTACTCGGCCGTCGTGATGTGCGCGCCTGGCACCGGTGTTGCGTGACTTGCCGTCCGTGAGCAGCGTGACTTTGCCGTCGGCCAAATCATAGCGGTAGAGCTGAAACCATTCGCCACCGCCAATATCTTTGCTAAAGACGAAGGTATCGCCTTTGGGACCATAGTGCGCTCCGCTCACGCGGTCCGGGAAGAAAGTAAGCTGGCTGCGGTCGCCGCCGGGCATTTTCACCCGATGAACTTGCGGCACGTCAGCGAAGCGCGTGATGATCAGCATTTCCCGCTTCACCGGGTCCCAATCCTGCAGGCTGGCGGCGCGAAACTCGCCGTACTGGTCGGCTTTCTCCACGATCGAAGCCGGCACCGGTGGAAGGTTCTCGAGCACAAGATTGTCGCCCGGACGAATTACCGCTTGCGCCGCTGCATTGTTCTGCGCCGCCGCCGCGACGCTCACCAGAAAAAGAGCAGAGACTGTCAGGAACTTCTTCATCGCTTGCCTCCAGCACCGCCGAGAAGCGTAATCCGCCGCCTCAGTCACGTCAAGGAGCACGGTCGTGAGTGTAATCGCTGATTACGCCCGCGACTACGATTCGAGAGCAGCCACCGTTTCGTGGCGCACCTTCCCCAGACAGTTCGCATCCCAACGCCGAGGAGATGTCCTATGTCGAATCTGCGGACAGAAAATCCCGTGAAAGGCTATGACCACAACGATCCCAGTCTTAAAACCGGAGAAGGGGGTCTTACCGTTTGGGACCTTCAGAAAATGGCTCAAGAAAAGCAATACGGCGAACTAGACAAGCTGTTCAATAACGGGCTGACCATGAATGCGTTGCCTGTGGGCCTTGCGGCTGGCGCCGCTGCTCGTGTGTTAGATGTTGATACCAAGCCTATCGCCGAGGCGCTAGATTCTCTCACCGGAAAGAATTGGCGAGGGAAAGTATTCTTCTCCTCGGATAATAAGAGAGTGTCCCAAGGCAGAAACCGAATCAAAGCACATTTGCTGATTCCACGCTCTCCAATCGTCCCGATGGCCAAATTCGTTACCAAGCTTTTGGACAGCCATCCCCTGGCGCCACAGGCGAAATCGAACCTCGTGATTCTAAACTACGCCGATTTGCAAACCAGACCATACTGGCAGGAAACCCTTCTAACGAAGGTTCCGGTCTACGACGTGCAGGTAGCAGTCAAAGGTAAATATGGACCTGTTTTTATTGGGAAGACGTGGTTAGGAAAATACGATAATCGGGGGGAATTTACTGCTTCCAACCCGGACAAGCTAATCGCCTGGTACTTCATCGATTTCAACGAGGGTGCTCTAAAAGAGCAACGGGACAGCCACTGGGATGGTAGTGAGGAAGAGTTATTAGATCCTCTCCCCCACATTGATAACTTGGCAAGCGAAGCTGCCTGATTCGCGATCCACCGACTTGTGACTTGCTCGTGTCAGCCGGTTGTTGGAGAAGCGCGTGATCACTTCCAATATTGAGGTCATCCTGATTGTCACCGGAGTTCTTACCGCGACCATGCTCGCTCAGTTCGTGGCTCCATCGTGGACCTTGCGTCACGCGTTTGGTGAAGTTCCATCCGGGACGGTAGGCTTCGTCCTGGCACGTCATTGGGGGTTGCTGCTGTTCTGCGTTGGCATGCTGTTGGTTTACTCGGCGTTTCATCCAACGGTACGTCAACCTGCTGTCGTGGTTGCGTCCGTAGAAAAGGTCGGGTTCGTAGCCTGTGTGTTTGGCACGTCACTGCGGCAGCGCCGCATTCCATCGATCATGGCCATGGGTGACGGTCTTATGACTGTGATCTACATGCTCTATCTCATCGGGCTTTAGGCGGACTCGGTCTCGTCGGCCTTCAATCGGCTTTTAGGAGGTGCAAGGAGCAGGATCTTTATTTTACGTGCTCATTAGGGGAGAGAAATGAAGTTCAGAGCAACATTTGCTACCAGCCTGACTTTGGCTGTGCTTGGCTTATCAGGCCTGATTTTGGGTCAACGCGCATTTGCTGCCGAAAGCATCAAGGGTCAGGTGCTTGGCGGAGGCCAGCCGATCGGCAATTCCAAAGTGACCTTGTTTGCGGCAACTGCCGGCGAACCGAAGCAACTTGCAGTAACGAAGACTGACAATCATGGACAGTTTGTAGTTCAGGTGAGTGGGGTGCCCCCTGGTTCCAGTCTCTATCTCCTTGCCTTCGGTGGCGAACCCAAAGCCCGTGGCGGAGGCGACAACCCCGCAATCGCTCTGTTGGCAGTCTTGGGGAGTAAGCCTCCAGCCCATGTCGTGATCAATGAGATGACGACCGTTGCCTCAGTCTGGACGAACGCGCAATTTCTGATGGGCGCCACGCTCAAAGGTCCGGCACTCGGTCTCCGCATTGCAGCCGGCAATGTGCCCAATTTCGTCAATCTCTCGACCGGTGGATGGGGCGAAGCGATCCAAGGGCCGCTCAACGGCAGCCAGACGCCAACCATGGCGAACTTCGCCACGCTCGCCGACCTGCTCTCCGCTTGTGTCACGCGAGTGACAGCGAACGCCTGCAGCAGTCTGTTTGCGGCAGCTACGCCGCCGGGTGGGAGCGCGCCTACTGACACAGTCAACACCTCCGAAGCCATCGCGCTGAATCCCTGGCATCAACCAGAACGGCTTTATGCGCTGCTCGACCAGTTCTACCCGATGCCCCACGGCCAGAACCAGCGCCTGGTTCCGTTCATGCCTTACTTGAACTACGCGCCTAGCGCCTGGGTGCTGCCGCTGAGATTTGACGGAGGCGGCTACCGGGCGGGCGGCAAATGCATGTTCGACAGCGAAGGCAATCTCTGGGTGGGCGACAACTTCACCATCGGCTGGCAGGGCAGCGACGCGCTGTGGCAGGGCCCTGCCACCAAGTTCGCTCCCAATGGCCAGCCTCTGTCACCGATCACGACGGGCTTCACTGGTGGCGGAATGGAAGGCGGCACCTTCGGCGCGGCAGTCGACTCCAAGGACAATGCCTGGTTTACGACCTACGGCAGCAAGGCCATCGCCGTCTTCGACAAGAACGGCAAGCCGCTGACGCCGCCTCAAGGGATCAACTTCGGTGGCCGCCTGGGGCTCATGCAGGGAATCATCGTAACGCCGAAGGGAGACGTTTGGGTACTGGGGGTAGAGAAGAGACAGTTGGTCCAGTTCCCGAATGGAGACTTGAGTAAGGGCCGCATCGTTTGCGAGGGGGATAGCGCGGAGCCGTGCAAGTCGTTCAAAGCGCCGTTTCACCTTGGCATTGATCAGCAGGACCGGATTTGGGTCTCAGATGCAGCCATCGATCACGTCACGCGCTTCCCCGCATCCGATCCCTCACGCGTGGAGACATTCAAGACGGGCTTCAGCAGTAGCGGGCTTGGCATCGATAGCCAGGGCAATGTCTGGGTCACCAACCGCCTCGGTAATAGCGTGGACGGTATGGCCCACCTTGTTGACATGGGAGTACGCGAGAAGGCCGAGGGCGTATCAAAGGCCTCTGACTACCTCACCAAGACGATGTCTGAACAGAAGGGGGGAAGGAGAGGCGGCAGCGTTACCGTGCTGCGGCCGGATGGCACACCTTTCCCCGGCTCGCCCTTCACCGGCGGCGGACTTCCCGGCCCGTGGGCGGTTGCAGTGGACGGCAACGATAACATTTGGATCTCCAATTTCAACGTGGCCAGCAGTCCGATTGTGGAGCTGTGCGGCGTTCGCACCGAGCACTGCCCACCCGGCGTGCATACCGGCCAGCAGATTTCGCCTCCCGAAGGCTACGTCGGGGGCGGGCTCCAGATGCTAACCGATATCGGGGTCGATCCTGCCGGCAATGTGTGGGCCATGAACAACTGGCAGGACGTTGACGTCTGCGTCACCAAGCCCCCTCCCGAGGCGCTCTCGACCCGCTGCGGCGGCCAAGGCGTGGTGATCTTTTACGGGATGGCAAAGCCAGTGCGAGCGCCGCAAATTGGGCCCGCACGACCTTATTGACGGATCCCGAGTTGAGGAAGCAGTCCGTCACAACATAGGTCACGAAGGACTTCTAACAGCGCGAGACACCGTAGATTGAGGACCATTCGATGAGCACGCCCGATTTCAGCGCCCTCCTATCCGGTCACCGCAAGTACTTCCAGAGCGGCGCGACCCGCTCCGTGAAGTGGCGAGAGGAGCAGTTGATTGCGTTGCGGGCCATGATGAAAGCCCACGCTGAGGAGTTCTACGGCGCACTGTGGACCGACCTCCGCCGCAACCGCATCGATTCGGATTGGACCGATGTGAAGTTCATCAGCAGCGAGGCCAGCCATGCAATAGCTCAGTTGCGGCGGTGGATGAAGCCTGTGCCAGTCAGCACGCCCCTCGTGCTCACCCCGTCCCGCACCCAGGTGCGGTTTGATCCACTGGGGGTCGGTCTGATCATCGGCACATGGAACTACCCGGTGATGCTGACGTTGTCCCCACTCATCGCTGCGATTTCCGGCGGGAATGCGGCCGTCATTAAGCCTTCGGAAATGGCGGTGGCGACGGCTGACGTGATCGCCAGGAGACTCCCCGAGTATCTGGACCGTGGCGCCTTTTCCGTCGTCCTCGGCGCGGTGCCCGAAACCACTGCACTGCTGGAACAGCAATGGGACCACATTTTCTTCACCGGTGGAACGACGGTCGCCAAGGTGGTCATGACCGCTGCGGCGAGAAACTTGACACCAGTCGTGCTCGAACTAGGCGGAAAGAATCCGACAATCGTCCACTCGTCGGCTGACTTGGAGGTTGCAGCACGTCGCATCGCCCAAGGCCGCTGGTCGAACGCCGGCCAGACCTGTACGGCGCCGGACTATGTCCTCGTGTTCAAGGACGTTTCCAAACCGTTCTTGAAACATCTAAAAGAAACGATCCTTCGGTTTTACGGCAGTGATCCGCAGCAAAGCCCCGACTACGGCCGGATCGTCAGCGACCATCACTTCGATCGGCTGATGGACCTGCTGGCAAGTGGAACGATTTATCACGGGGGTCAGCACGACAGGGGTGACCGCTTCGTCGCGCCGACCGTTTTGACGAATGTGTCGCCAAACTCGCCCGTGATGCAGGAAGAGATCTTCGGCCCGATCCTCCCAATTCTGGAGGTCGGCAACGTCAGGGAGGTGATCGACTTCGTTAACGCGCGGCCGAGCCCTCTTGGTCTGTACGTCTTCGCCGAAGATCAGTCCGTGACGGAGCAGATTCTGGCATCCACAACATCCGGCGATGCTGCCGTCAACGACTGCGCCGTCCAGCCAATCATTCATGATTTGCCTTTCGGCGGCGTTGGCGGTTCCGGGATGGGAAAGTACCACGGCGAGTGGGGATTCCGTGCATACACAAACCCACGCGGCGTTCTGTATCACAGCACACGGATCGACTTGGGCGTGCGCTATCCGCCCTACGACCATAACAAGATGCTGCGGGCAATTGTGGTCCGGTCATAAGTGGGACCAGCTACTTTCACAAGGAGGACTTCATCCTTCGACCAAACGGAGGAGCGAATCGTATTCGTGGATGATTGTGCCGCTTCCGCCGTTCCGGGCAGCCGCAACCATAGCCCGGCCCACGACAGATGCGGGGACCGCGCGGTAGCGTCTCAGGCCGCCGATCATCGCCAGGTTGAAGAGTGGAGCCAGCGTTGTCATGAGTCGTTCGGCCGGCCGAACTTCCGCCCGCAGGCCAAGCAGCAAGCTGGGCCGAGACACATGAAACGCGGGAAATCCCAGCTTGCTGACTGCCTCTTCCAACTCCCCCTTCACGCGCAAATAGAAGTTCCTGGCCTTAGCATTTGCGCCCACCGAAGAGCACAGCACAAACCTCCTTCCTCCCGCTTCGCGCGCGAGTTTTGCCGCGGCCAGCGGGTATTCCAGATCCACCCGGCGAAAGGCTTCCTGCGAACCCGCTTTGCGGATGGTGGTACCGAGTGCGCAGAAAATGTCATCGGCTCCGGAGAAGTCGGCCGGGGAGAGATTCTCGAAGTTGACGATCTTCTGCTCCAGGCGTGGATGCGGCTCGAGCGGCAACTCACGCCGGTTCAGCAGCACGATTCGGGTGTACACCGGCTCGGCAAGCAAGGCTTGCAGGCAGAAGCCGCCGACTAGGCCAGAAGCCCCAAGAAGCAGTGCGGACTTGCTGTTCATGATGCTCGCATCCGTGGACAGCTAGTGTATCCCGCAGTGAATGCCCGGTGTCACGGCAAAAAAACGGCCTGCCGCGTGGGCAGGCCGGAGGAAGGACACAGAAACTACGACTTCGGAACGTCTAGTGCGGCGTGCAGTCCTGCGCTGGTGGGGCAGCCGTGCCCACTTGAGTATTCAACGATGGTGAACGGTCGAAGTCGAACAAGTCCTCGAGCGTATTGGCATGCTGGTCGCGCCGCGTCAGGTGCGGACGCGCGTCATCGCCATCGCGGTCTCCATCGCCGGCAGCCATGAAGACCTTCTCGATCAAGGCCAGTAACGATGTGTGGTCGCCCACGGTGTGCGAAACGTAGTGCCGTTTAGAGAAGGGCGAAATGGCCAGGAACGGTACACGGAAGCCGAGCTGGTCAAAGTTCGCGCACGATGCCGGGAACGGCCCCGTGGGATCGGCTGCGAGCGCCGGGCAGAGGGCGATCGTGCCGGCCTTGCTGATGGCGCACTCCGCGCCGCCACCAGGCTGCAAGCTCGCCGGAGGATTGGAACGATCGGCGCACTGGCCGGGGTTGATGTCGTCCGGCGTTGGCTCATGGCCCTGGCGGGCGCGGGGCGGAGCCACGTGATCG
>DATFQZ010000009.1:0-11665 GCA_035263765.1 Candidatus Angelobacter sp.
AAGAGAGACGAAAGCGAGAAGCGTCAGCACCCACTTCTTAGAATTCATCATCTTCATGTTGATTCCACCAAGCTGCTCTCTTCCGCAGTCGTGTACGTTGCGACCGGCATTTCATTCACAGTCATGCGCCAAGATATACCCGATCCCCTTGATCTCGTCGTCAGTAGCATTCGCCATGTCAAATGCCTTGTCGTTGATCGCTGTCGTTAGGTCTCTCACTGTCTGATCGCTGAACTTTGCATCGTCGATGATCTTGAGGACAGAGGGCACTCGGTCCCCGTTTCCGGTATGTTCCATGACCTGTACGAGCCCATCCACTGCATCCTTCCCGGCAGCTTCTTCAACGAGAACGAGCCTGGTACGCGAAGCATCGGCCAGATCGACGATCCCGTCATAGGCTCTGAACGCGTTGGCGATGTCCAACCCTCCGTTGGTCAGCTGCAACCAGTTCTCCACGGTCTGCACCAAGATGCTTTCATTCGGCAGCTTACTGCTCACGAAAGTCAACAAACGCTCCAAGGCCGCCTCCTCCATCTGGGCTATGAACCTGGAGCCTGCCTGTGCAACCGCACCGAGCCAACTGAGCAGGTGGTCAGTGAGTCCGAGAGTACATATCGAGAGTATTTTTACCAGCAGCTTCGCCACCGGCGCCGTAAGAGTGTAAATTACCTTGCCCACCCCGCTCGCGACTGCATTAGCCCCATTCATGAAGAGCTGGACAAATCTCGCCATGAATTTGGCGACGTTCAAGAAGAACTGGGCTACCTGCGCCTCGGTGAGCCCCACATCGAAGATCGGACGGATAAAATCCGTGATGGCAATCACGAACTTGGCGCCGGTCACCGAAAGGTAAGTCGCCCATTTGGCTATTTGGCCCGAGTCAAGCACCGCGCGAGCGAGGGCAACTATTCCTTTGGTAATGGCCACTTGGAGGATGATGTATGCAATGATGCCTACAACAAAGCCCAATGGGTAACCGACGGCTCCGAAGACCTGGAAGATCAGACCGCTGTCTTTCGTTTGTATCGTGGCGTTGAGAAAGTCATTCCCCGCCTTCAAGAACTGCCAGAGACCGTTCGCACCTAGTTTCTTGACGCTGACGAAAAGATCATGCATCTGGTGGAACGCGTCTGTCAGGTTCCCAAAAAATGCTTTGAGGTCTGCGATGGTTTGACTGGCGTGGACCGGGAACGTAACGATATTCCAAATCAGCGACAAGTCGTTGGAAAGGCCAAAGTAGAATCCCTTAAGGATGCCCTTCGTCGTGCCCACGTCGAGCGCCAGCTGGGATTCGAATATGGCTAGCATCAAACGGAAGTCCATTCCCGCGTTCGCTGTGACACCTTGGTTCTGGGTCGAGGCCGCTCCCGTGGGATTGACCCCCTGATCGACCTGTGCCTCGAGATCAGCGAAGGCCTGGTTGGGAACAGTCCCGGCAAGCTTTTTCGCCAGGATCGTGCCGTCCTTCTCACTAACGACGGTGACATAAACGGAGGCAGCGCTGGACAGCATGGTTCCTATTTCATAGCCCTGCATGCGGACCGTGTTGGTTACGCCCAGCGGCTGCAAGAACTCATCGATCTTGCGAGTCACCCAGTCCCGCGTCGCGTCCGCGCTTCCATCCACAATGGGCGCTCCGGTGCCATCCGACGTCGTGAACCAAGTGTCACGATTGGGATAGGCATTGTTGATGTCCTGCGAGGAGATATGCAAATCCGGCGTTCCGCCCGGATTGCGATTCAGGTAGACGTTCACCGAGTACGTGTCAATCGGATTCCCGTTCTTATCCTTGAACATCTGCTGATCGGGCAAAGCGACCTGGATCCGAACCATACGGTCCAGCGGAGCAATGATGATCGGCACGCGAAGGAGAGGAACTCGAGTGGCTACCGTGGGAAGTTCCGCGCCGTTGGATTTGGCGTGTACGGTTGCCACATAGGAGGTGGCTTCAGCGACGTTCGATCCTCGCGGCCAGATGACCGAACCGGTGCCATTCGATACGGGGCCCGGCAAAGTCACGGCGCGACCGCCGTTTTCGACATCAATGTGGACCTCCGCCGTCTTGATCTGCGGATCCGGTGGAATGACTCCGTAGGTTATGGTCACGTCGCTGAAGATTTGGTCGGCGGCGGACACTTCAATGACCCTGGGATCGAAGGACTTCACAAAAGCCAGCGCCCCGAGAGCCGCGACATGGAGACCAGTACCGGAGAAACTCGTGGAGTACAGGAATCCGTTGACGGCTAGAGTGCCGCCGATACCATCGATCGCTCCCGCCAGGAACGGGTTCGCGGGATCGGTCAAATCAAAGATCTCGGTCTTCGTGCTTTCGCCGACCAGGGCAAAGTTGTCTTTCATCACCACGTCGTTGGGGAACGCGGAGAGTCCACGCAGGCTGAGAACTTTTGGTGTGGCGGGGGCGGTCATATCCACGACGGCCAAAACTAAGGACGTGGTTTGTGTGGGGTTAACGGGATCGGGCGCGACTCCACTTCCCACCGCTACCGCAATCGGGTGGGGCACGGGGTTGCCGTTGGTATCAGGAATGTTGATCTGACCCAGGGCCAGGGCCACTCCTCGATTCAGCCCGAAGTTACCTGACTGCAGCGATCCGGAATATAACAGGGCCGACGAGCTGGGTTGCGAGGGATCGGCCACGACGAACGAGACCTGATTCGGGGTTTGAGGTCCCGGCGCGGCGCCGGTCGCCACCACGAGCGTCTGCGTGGTTGGGTTTTGCGGATCTGACCCGGCAACGACGAAGTCACCTGCCTGAATTCCCAGCAGCATGACGTTCGGATTGCCGTTCTTCGTGGGGTCTTGAACCGGAATGGTATTCACGACCGCGTCATTCGCAAAGCCTTGCCCGTCGGTGGTGACGGGCCCAGCGAACGATCTGGGATCTGCGTTAACGGCGTTCTGGTATTCGTTGATCCCCTGCTGCATGTCCACCACGCTGATACCAAGCGGATAGGTGCTGGTGTATGCGAAGTTTCCGTGCAACGTCACGCGCAGAATTTGCCCAACGTTCACAGCGCTCGAAGTAACGCTGATACCGGCGACGCGATTGATCTGATCCGTGGTCACGTCATACAACCACAGGTTCGAAGGCATTGGGAACGTACTGGTGGCAAACCCTGAACCCACAGCGATCAAGGTGCCGTTCTTGATCACCTCTGCGTTCTGTTCTCCGGCGAGGTCCATCGGCCGGCCAGCAAAGGTGGTCGATGCGTCGGGCAGGAGGACAGGGTTCGTGGGATCCGACAGATCGTAGGTGTTCAACTGCGAGAAGACGTTAGGTTGAAGCACGGCCACGTACGCGCGGTTGCCGAAAACCACCGGCCGGGTCGAGCTGAAGGCGTCCGTTGTACTTCCTATGAGTGTTGGGCCGAAGGTGGTGAAGTCATAGGGTACCTGTGGCGGATTCTGGTCCTGAGGCTGGACCAAATGCAGTGCCGGTTTGGTTGGGTCGGCCACGTTGTCCAGGTCAACGACGTCTGACGTGATTTGCAATGTGTAGTGCGTCCCGTATTTCAGGTCAGACGGCTGAATGGTCATCGAGGCCACAGCATCGGTCGGGGATAGGTTCTGGATGACGGTCAGGCCATCTCGATAGTCGATGCCGCTTAACTTCAACGACGGAGGCGAACTGCCATCGTCGGGAACCAGGCTTACGTTGCCCGGCAAGTTGGTGACCGGTTCGCTGAATTGCACCAGGACAAAGGTGTTCACCGGTACGCCGATCGAGCCTGCTTGCGGCGTAACGCCGGCGATAATCGGCGCTGTCCCCACATTGATCTTATTGTTGCTGCTGCCCGCGGCGACGACGAAGAAGCTCTTGGAAGCGCTAATCGTCTTCAGGAACGGAGTGACGCTGGTGGCGCTAATGGTGTACACGCCCGGAGGACCCGGAGTGAACGGCTGGCTCAGCTCAAAGTCCAGTTGGTTGGGATCGCCGGGGACCGTCGATGAGTCGTTCTGAGTGGGATATGACGTGTTGTTGATTCTTACAGTCGGAGGATTAGAGATCTGCCCATTCGTCTTAAACGCGATCACCACCGGCGTCCCTGAGGCTACGACTCCGTTGACCGGTTGGCGCAGATGGGAATTCGGGTCTTCGACGAAGAAATTAATCCCTAGTTGGGGTGTTGGCGGAGGCGGTACAGGAGCCGGCACAACAATGTCAGCGAACGCAACGTTTCTATAGAACGGAAGCAACGGCCCGGCAAAGTCGTTGACCGTCTTGTCCGTGACAGCAACGGCTTCGATGGCATTCGCCGTTACGAATCCCCCTTTGCCGTCGGAAGCGCTTACAACGATGGTTCCGCCATGATAGTTCGGATCGGAAAACGTAAAGGTGCCGTCCGGCTGTGTGATTGCAACGGTCTGGTTGCTTCCCAGTGCGTGCGTCGAAGCGTCGACGTTGACAGTGACTCGGGCATTCGCTACGCCGGCAAAAACAATATCGCCCGTCCTGTTGATGGTTTCGTCGGGTAGCGTTCCTCCAGGCGGCACGGGATAACGGACGCGGCCGGTAATCGCTCCGCCTAGCGAGACGCCAGGCAGTATGTCGTTTGCCATCCATATGATGAAGGCAACAGCCTGCAATCCGAATTCAGCCGTCGGCGGAACACTGAAAGCTGTGTCTAATGCCTGACCCGTGAAGTCAGCCTGGGTCATGAGCATGTTGAAGCCAATCAGGCCTCGGAACGGGAACGAGGCTGTGACCACTTTGGCGGTTGCCCCTTGTCCTTCGGGTAACGCGTAGTCGATGTCTTCGAAGGCGACTTGGTTATTCGGTCCCTGCAGGCGACCGTAAACCTGGAAGAATGCACCCGCTGGGGCACCTGCGGGCCTCGGGAACGCCAGCTTGGCTTCTTTTTTGAACGTCACGGTTTTCGTGGACGTAATTTTTATGCCGCCGCCGAAATTGCCGCCGGGGACGTCAGGACGCTCCGGGAACGCGTCTGGCCCAAACGATTCAATCGTGAACACCGCTCCCTGATCCAGAGCGCCTGCAGGAATACGCAGTTCAACTCCACCAGGTCCCGCGACTGTTCCACCCCCGGGGCCAACGGCCACGGATCCGTCCGGCGCCACGAACTGGCTACGCGTGAAGCTCGTTGTCGCACCATTGGGATCGGTGACAGAGATTTGCAGGACATCATTGATGGTGCCGGGGAAATCACCCGACAACGAACCATCATTGAAAGCGGTGAGAGACAGAACCACCGCATTCGTTTGGTCAACGATCATCACCTTCGTTCCCGCAGACAGCGAACCTGCAGGCGCACTGACGTGAATGTTGCCGTCCTGGTCAGGGAAGCTGAACGTGATCTGGTTCGGATCGAAGTTGAGCGCTGCGGCAGCTTTGGTGGTGAAGGTGGACGTCGGAACGACAATCGCCCCACCCCCGCCGTCCGCCAGACCGCCTACTTGCACCGTGTACTGGGCGGCAGGATCGAGGTTATTGACCGGCGCAAAGGTGAGCACCGTGCCCGATACTGACAGCACAAACGGCTGCAGGGAAACCGGCGCACCGGGCGTTGAGGACGTGCCCTTGAATACTACGAGGTTGTTTTGGTTAATCGATGCCGGGTTTATGGTAACCGGCGCTGTAACGGTGATGATGGTGCTGGTGGGAACACCCAAGCTGCCGTCGGCGGGTGAAACCAAAGCGGTGTTGACCGAGCCTGCAAGCAGAATATCGATAGCTGCCGTCTGCCCCGCAGTCAACTGCACCGTTGCTGTGCCGGAAAGCAGAGTATTCAGAGCGTTGGCCCTCAGGTTGACCACGCCTGCCAGAGCGGGGACTATGTAGCGACCATCATTGCCGGTGATGCTTGTGATGGGGAGCGAATCAGTCTGCACCAGCGCCTGGACCGTCCCGGCGCTGGAGGACACTGTTCCCTGAACAAATCCGGAAGGACCGGAAATGTCGTAGAACACATACTCGCCGCCGCTGATGACTCCGGGCAGTCCTGGTGACGGAACAGAAGTAAGGCTGGCTCCGTTGATCTGGGCTACCGCTACAGCCACGATGTGCGGCACGCCGCTGATCCGCTGCACTTGAGTGAGGAGGAAAGTGTGTGTAGGATCTAAACCCGCAGCAGGAATCGAAAGCTGCGCCGGGGTATTTAGTCTCTCTCCAGAGAAGTCAACCAGAACCTCCTGCAAGGCGCTCAAGGTGGTCGACGTCGGCACAAAATCTTCGAGACCAATCGTCTGAACCGCAATCGCGGTGTCCTGGCTGAGTGCACCTCCGGGAACAGAGATGGTCGCAATTCCATCGCCCAGTGTGAGGGGGTCGTTTCCGCCCGGCTGGCCACGAACTCCTTCGCGTCCCGCGAGAATGTCAAGATGAACCTTACCGGTGAGAAGCTGGGTATTGGAATACTGATGCGACGGCGTCACCGGAAACAGGGCGCCCATCGTGGAGTTCGCCGGAGCCAGCGCGTTATAGAGGACGATGTCCTCGGAACGGGTCTGCTCGGAAACCACGTCGCCTGACGCAAGCGAAAACTTCTCGGAGACATTGGCCTGAATCACCGTGCCCGAGGGCACAAAGGTGGGTGATTGCACACCAAGCGTCGCCGTGGCGGTACCGCCACCTGGCGGCAACACGGCAGGATTCAGGCTGCCACCGCTGCTGGCGGCGGGATCGAGGGCTTGCACCGCAATTCCGGTCAACGCGGCGCCCACATTCGGGATGGTGATTGGCGGATTCGTCGTGTCGGGGACAACCAGCGCATACGCGCCTGTAGTGGGAACCGTGAAGCTTGCCGTGCCGCTTGCCGGTTGCAGATTGGGTGTCACCAGCGTCCAGGCGTGCAAAGATGGGTCGTAAGTCACCAGGTGTGCGACAACATTGGGCAAGCCGGAAATCGCAGTGGGAAGGTTGGTGGCCGCTGAAGAGGCGCGGAGATCAAATGCCGCCAGCGGTGACCATCCCAAGGGCAGCAGCCCGGGCAGGCCTTGCCCGGAAAGCTGAGTGAGTTGGAAATTGGTTCCGTCCGGCACGAACGCTGCGGGAACAGAGACCGAAATCGGTCCAGCCGTCAGCGTGCCTCCCTGTGAGCCCGCCGAGACTGCCGGCGCCAGGGGCGTGATGCGGGCATCGACGGCTACCGTACCGGCGCCCGGCTGCACGAAGATTTCCCTCTGCACTGTCGTACTACCGGGGTTCGTCGCCGAAAGAAACACGTGCGCATCGCTGGCCTGGAAGGAATAGCGTCCGCGATCGTCGGTCGTGTCCGTCTGACCGCTGGCTGAGATCACCTGGACACTCGCGCCCTGCACGGGGCTGCCAGTCGTGTCTGACAATACCTGGCCAACAATTACGCCGTCGGCAGCCACGCTCACGCCGCGCGAGGCAGTCTGCGAATTCCCTGCCTGATCGGTCGCGACCACGCTGACAGTGAGGGTGTCTCCTGCGTTGGCGCCGGCCGGGACCTGCAAATTGACTTGGTAGGGCGGAGTGGTAAAGGTCCCCAGCGATGCCCCGTTCACAGAGATCACGACTTGCGCCACGGTGAAGTTGTCGTTCACAGTGACGGTTACCTGCCCGCCGTGCAGTTGGGAGATGTGATCCGGCGTGGAGATCTGTACGATCGTGGGCGGCGTTTTGTCGATGCTAACGGTGATGGATCCCGTCGCCGTGTTTCCGGCGATGTCTGTGGCCTGCCCAGAAACGTTCTGGCTCTGGCCTTCGCTGGCCACCGTTTGTTGGCCGGAACAGCTTGCGACGCCCGACAGATTATCGACACAGCTGAAGTTAACCGTGACGTTGCTATTGTTCCACCCTGCGCCGTTGGGAGCAGGCGCAGCGGTGGCGGTGATGGTGGGCGGAGTCTTGTCGATGCTCAAGACGGTGCTTACAGGCGTCGTGTTCCCGGCCTGGTCTGTTGCCTGCGCAACGATATTCTGTTTTGCACCCTCAGTGGAAACAGTCGCGGGCGAAGGACACTGAACGATGCCGGACAGAGCGTCCGAACAGGTATAGGTCACGATAACATCGCTATTGTTCCATCCCGCTGCGTTAGGCGGCGGCGCAGCGTTTGCCGTGATCAGCGGCGGCGTCTTGTCGAGATTTACTGTAGCTGACGCTGTCGCTGTCTTGCCGGCCTGATCTGTCACCGTGCCGCTGACCTGCTGGTTCTTCCCTTCCGTGCTGATCGTCACCGGAGTCTGGCAACTCACAACGTCGGACGCGCTTGGAGAGCACTGGAAGCTGACCGTAACGTCGGAATTATTCCAGCCCCCCGCATTGGCTGCGGGGTTCAAACTCGCGGTAATCGTGGGAGCGCTTTTCTCGATGTTGAGAGTCACCGAAGCCGTGGCCTGGTTCCCAGCGGCGTCACTGACCGTGCCGGTAATAACCTGGGCCTTGCCTTCCGTGGTCACGACCTGCGGCGGTGGACACAGCACGATACCCGACGCATTGTCGGAGCACACGAAGGAGACGGTTACATCCGTGGTGTTCCATCCAGCGGCGTTGGGAGCAGGAGCCGAAGTGGCGGTAATGACCGGGCGAACAGTGTCAATCGTGAACCCCGTTGTGCCCGGGGACGACTGATTACCGGCAAGGTCTTTAATGCTGGCCGAGATCGTGTGAGACCCATCGAGCAGCGCTGCCGCTGGAGAACCGGTGGCCCCGGTGGCCGTCGCCGTGAACTCCGTTGTGTGATCCACGCCGTCGATGAGGACTTGCAACGTGGTTACATCGATCCCGCTCCCGGTGTCTGAATACGTAACGGAAATGCTGGGGTGATTATTGTTAGTGAAGGATGCTGCCAGTGGCGCGCTGATGCTGATCACGGGCGGAACGGTGTCCACCAGGAAGGACTGCGGCACGATGGGCGCACTGTTGCCGGCCAAGTCGACCACCGTGACCTCAACCTGATGGGTTCCATCAGGCAGAGCGTCGCTGGGCTGGAGCACTCCCGAAGCGCCCGTGGCGGTAACCGTGAAGCGGTTGGTGCGGTCGATTCCATCCACGCGCAGCGCAAACTTGCTGGTGTCGACTCCGCTCGAGTCATCTTGATAGACGACCGTGAACGTCGGGGTGGATGTATTCAGGAAAGCATTGGCCGCAGGCGTTTGAATGGTATAGGTCGGCGCAACTGTATCCAGCACGAATGCGGCATTGACGGGAGTCTGGTTCCCTGCTTTGTCTGCAACTGTCGCGCGAAGATGATAGGTCCCGGGCGTGAGCGGCGACGAAGCCGGAATGATCGCCGTGGCCTGCCCACCGCTGAATGTAAATAGTGAAGTGATCTCCGCTTCCGCGCCGGTTCCCTGCTGCAGGAAGATATGAATCGAACTCTGATCAACACCCGAGACAGAATCCGAATAGGCCAGCGTAATCGTCGGTTGAGGGTTGTTAATAAAGGTGCCATCCGCCGGGCTGGAGAACGCGGCAACCGGAGGCGTCACGTCCACAAGGAAAGACACCGACGGCTGCGCATTGTTACCTGCTTTGTCCGCCACGGTGACGGCAAACTGATGCGGGCCTTCACTCAGCCCGCTGCCAGCGCCAAGAGTACCTGTCGCGGAAGAGGAGCTGACGCCAAAACTCCCGGTAACGTCAACCCCATCGAGTGTTATGTGAACTGAAGTTGGGTCAATCCCGGAACCGGAGTCCGAGTATTGCACAAGCGCCCCGGGCGTTGTTGTATTCACGATGCCGGGAGGCGAGACAATCGTCACTTGCGGCTTGACGGTATCGATCAACACCTGGTTGGTGTCGTGGCCCGTGTTCCCCACTGTGCTGGCGATCTGCGCGAAGAAGGTGTGCGAGCCATCAGCCAGGGGAGACTGCAGGGTTGCTGAAGCGCTGGCCGCACCCACGATGAAGAGCCCTGTCACGTCTGTCCCGTCAACTGTCGCCTTGAACGTCCCAGTGTTGACGCCGCTGGCCGTCTCGCTGTATGTCACTTGGAACGGCGGTGTGGGGTTGTTCAAAATTGCGCTGGTGGCAGGCTGGATAATATGGACGTTGGGGAGCGAAGTGTCGACGCTGAAGGTTGAAGAAGCTGTGGTGGCGGGGTTGCCGGCTTTGTCCTTGATCGAAGCCGTAATCACGTGGCTCGCACCGTCGGACAACGTGACCGTTCCAGAGACGCTGGTCAGCGCCGGCGTCACAGCCAGCGGACTGCCGTCGACGGTTACAACCAGGGTGCTAGGGTCAATTGCCTGGTCGTCACTGTATTGGACCAAGTATTCAACGCTCGAAGATCCATGATTGGACCCCGTGGCGGGGTGGACAATGTTGATCACCGGCGGCGTGGTGTCAACGTTGAACACAAGAGAAGTTGTGGTTTGATTCCCTGCCTGGTCGCTGATCGAGGCGACAATCGTATTTCCGCCTTGCGATAAGGGGGGCGCCGTGCCGCTCGCTCCGGTCGCTGTCTTGTTGAAGGCCGCGGTGATGTCGGCGCCGTTGTCGGTTACCTTGAGCGATGCAAGATTTAGACCCAAGGCGCTGCTGTAGGCCAAGACAATTTGCGGCGTAGTGCTATTCAAGTAGCTGCCGGCAGCCGGCTGCAGAATCTGCAATACCGGCGCCGCGGTATTCACTTGGAATTGCTCGCTTGCCTGTCCCAAGTTTTCTGCATTGTCCTGGATCGACGCGGTAATTGTGTGCACGCCGGGGGCCAACGCCAGCGATGGCGGCAAATCGGCTGTCGCTTCATCGGCTCGCCGCGTGAAAAGACTGGTCCTGTCCACTCCGTCGAGCATGACCTGCAAGGTCGTAGTGTTCACGCCCGAGGCAACAGTCTCACCGGCTCCTACCAAATCCTGATAGCGAATATCGAGGTGCGGTTGCGGCGTATTGATGGCCGAGGCCGGCGAGACAATGGTGACCACTGGCGGCGTGTGGTCCAAGCTCTTGCCTAGCACGTTGATCGTAAGGAACGATCCTGGCTTGCTGTCCAGGTCCACCTGAAGCGTTGACTGTGCAGTCAATTGGATTGCGCAATCGATGCTGGCGACTTTCTGATTGAATACGGACTCGCCGATAATCGTGACGCCATTGATGCGGATGCCGGCGGAGGAGACACGATGGTTCCCGCTGGTGTCTCCGTTCACCACGTGCAGGAAGAAAGGCTGAGTGTCCCACGCCGGCACGGTAATCGTGGAAGTAAAGTCGTCGGTCGCTCCCGTTGTGCGCGTGTATGTTTGGGGCCCGAAGATGGTCACGCCCGTCGGCACAATCGGCGTGGGCGGGCCGTGAGAGTCATCGTCACTTCCGTACCTGTAGTTGTGGTGCTGGTAGCTGCGGTGCTCATCGCGCCGCTGGTCTTGGTCTTCGCCATCGTCTCCCGAAGGCTGCGTCGAGTGGACCGTGCAGTTAGTGGGCGCCTGGTTGTCGTCAGCGTGGCTGACGGCGTTCAGTTCCGCGAAATTAGTAAAGATGGTCGGATGGAATCGGCCGTGCGTCGCACCGGAGGCCGCATAGGTATTGCCGGTGGCAGCACGTGCCATCGCTTCAATAGATTTTCGGGGAGAGCTCCAATCGACCCACTTGACCGGCCGGCCCACGGACAGCCCCTCGACAGGCAAAGCGAGCGACCACAAGGAGGTGGCGAAAAAGCTATAGGCCATCACGAGCGCGATGATCTTCCTGGTGAATGCACCTATAGTCGTTTTTGGCGCGCTTAGC
>DATFQZ010000010.1:0-7330 GCA_035263765.1 Candidatus Angelobacter sp.
GATGACATGGCTGGCAAGACCATTGTCAGCGCCAGCACCAAAGAGGGCAAAGGCACGAAGGGAGCCGCTGGTAACGTGGCTTCCGCCAAAGAAGTGGGCAAGAGCATTGCGGAGCGTGCCAAGGCCAAGGGTGTCAGCAAGGTGGTCTTCGATCGCGGAGGCTACATCTATCACGGAAGAATTAAAGCGTTGGCCGATGCGGCCCGCGAAGCCGGTCTGCAATTTTAAGGAATTTAACTTTTTATGCCAGTTACAAACAAGAAAGCAAGGATTGACGCAGGCTCACTGCAACTGAAGGACGAAGTGGTGGCCATCAACCGCGTGACCAAGGTGGTCAAGGGCGGCAAGAACATGTCGTTTGCGGCGCTGGTTGTGGTGGGCGATCCGGCGGCTGGAGTGGTCGGTTACGGTTCGGGCAAAGCCAAGGAAGTGCCGCAAGCCATCCGCAAAGGTATTGAATCGGCCAAGAAGAACCTGGTGAAGGTGAACCTCACGCAGAATTCCATCCCCCACCAGGTGCTGGGACGGTTCGGCTCGGGCATCGTGCTGCTGAAGCCGGCGCCGGCCGGCACGGGCGTGATCGCCGGCGGCGCGGTGCGCGCGGTCATGACGTCGGTAGGCGTCCAGAACGTGCTTACCAAATCCATCGGGACGGCCAACCCGCATAACGTAATCAAGGCCACCTTTGACGCGCTCAACAAACTTCGCGACAAGCAGGAAGTCGCTACCATGCGCGGCAAGGCGACGCAGGAGCTTTAAGACATGAACGCAGCCAAGAAGAAGATCAAGATCCAGTATGTGCGCTCAAAGATTTGCACGCCAGTGAAACACAAGCTGGTGGTCAAAGGCCTGGGATTTACCCGGCTGAACCAGGTGATCGAACGCGAGGACAGCCCATCGATACGAGGGATGATTGCCAAGATTCCCCACCTTGTTCAGGTGGTTGAATAGGTCAAAAAGATCGGGTGATCCGGTGATCGGGTGATCTGGTGATCGGAAACCATGTTGAAAAACAGGGAAACCGAGTAGCCGCTTTGGCGGTTGCGAAAAAAGGAAACAACAGTGCCAACGAATCTATCAACTTTACGGCCTCCGAAAGGGGCCACGGCCAACCGCAAGCGTGTGGGACGCGGCATGGGCAGCGGTATGGGCAAGACATCCACGCGAGGTCACAAGGGCCAGGGCTCACGCTCCGGTTCGCGCCTGTTGCGGGGCTTTGAAGGCGGCCAGATGCCGTTGCATCGCCGGCTGCCCAAGCGCGGCTTCACCAATATTTTCCGGACCGAGTACCAGATCGTGAACCTGGAGCGTCTAACCGGACTGGGCGAAAAGAACATCACGCCGGAGGTGCTGGTGAAGAACGGCCTGGCGGGAAAGAACGACCTCATCAAGATTCTGGGCGACGGCGAAGTCAAATCCGCCCTGAATGTTCAGGCGCACAAATTCTCCAAGTCCGCTCAGGAGAAGATCACCAAGGCCGGCGGCAAGGCGGAAGTGATTGGAGCCGTTGCGGCTCCCGCGGCTGAACTCAAGCAAGAAAAGAAAGCAGAACCCAAGCCGGAGAAGAAAGCAAAGAAGTGAATTAAATGGACGGAAAACTGGCAATTTTCGAGAAGCTTTCGAACATCTTTCGCGTTCCCGACCTTCGCAAGCGTGTGCTGTTTACGCTGGCGATGCTGGCGGTCTACCGCCTGGGTTCGCATATACCCACGCCGGGCATCGATACGACCAGGTTGCAACAGGCTTTTGAAGGGTCAGGCGGCGGGCTGCTCCAGTTCTACGACCTGTTCAGCGGCGGTAACCTGAAGCGGCTGACGATCTTCGCGCTGGGCATCATGCCCTACATTACTTCGTCCATCATTCTGCAACTGCTGACCGTGGTGTATGAGCCGCTGGCGCGTCTGCAGAAGGAAGGCGAACTGGGCCGGAAGAAGATCACGCAGTGGACCCGCTATTTGACCTTCGTGCTCTCCGCGCTGCAGAGCCTGGGCATTGCCTGGGGACTGCAGAGCCAGGGCTTCGCGGTGCAGGGATACGGCTTTATCTTGATGACCATCATCACGCTCACCACAGGCAGTGTATTCATCATGTGGCTGGGCGAGCAGATCACGGAACGCGGCATCGGCAACGGCATGTCCTTGCTGATCTTCTCCGGGATCGTGGTCGGACTGCCGCGAGCCATCGGCGACCTTGCCAACAAAGCCGGCTTCGGCAAAGGCGGAGGCGGCGGGCAGTGGGGACCGTTTACCATCCCCGCTATGGTCATGCTGGTCGCACTGATGATCGTGGTGGTGGCGTTCATCGTGTTCATGGAGCGTTCTGAGCGTCGCATCCCGGTGCAGTACGCCAAGCGTGTGGTGGGAAGGCGCATCATGGGTGGACAAGCCACCCACCTTCCGTTGCGCGTCAACTCCGGCGGCGTGATGCCGGTGATCTTTGCGTCTTCGTTGCTGAGTATTCCCCAGATGCTGACGCAGCTTCCCCAGTTCAAGACCGGCGGGTCGTTTTACCGTTATTTCGGGCCCTTGTTGGATCAACTCCGCTGGGGCGAGCCGCTGTACACGCTGCTCTATGCAGTAGGTATTATCTTTTTCGCCTACTTTTACGTCTCCATCGTGTTCAATCCCTCGGATGTCGCCGACAACATGCGCAAGTACGGAGGCTTCATCCCCGGCATTCGTCCCGGCCACCGGACGCGCGACTACATCAATGATGTGCTGACCCGGGTGACCCTGGTGGGCGGTCTGTACCTGATTCTGATCTCGCTGATACCGGAATGGATGATCGCCGGCATTCGCCTGAATCACTTGCCGTGGTGGCTGGGCCAGAGTTTCTTTGAACGGTTCCCGAACTGGGTTCTCAATGGGCTGGGAGTGAATTTCTACTTCGGCGGCACCTCGCTGCTGATCGTGGTCGGCGTAGCCATGGACACGGTGAACCAGATCGAGTCGCAACTTGTGATGCGCCACTATGAAGGCTTCACCTCCAAGAAGGGCATGATCAAAGGGAGAAGAAGAACCTGGTAAGCCTGATGACGGCCAACACCGCACTCAATGCCACCCCGGTTCCTGCCGCGATCGGTCCGGTGATTCTTCTGGGCGCGCCGGGTGCGGGCAAAGGCACGCAAGCCAAGTTGGTTGCCGCGCGCTACGGCATCCCGCAGATCTCCACCGGAGACATCCTGCGTGACAACGTAGCCCGCGGTACGGAGCTCGGCAAGAAGGCCGACTCGGTCATGAAGTCCGGGGCCCTGGTGGCTGACGACCTGGTGCAACCCATGGTGGCGGACCGCCTGGGCCGCCTCGATTGCGATCACGGCTTCATCCTGGACGGCTTTCCCCGGACGGTAGGGCAGGCTGAGTGGCTGGATAAGTACCTGGCGTCGCGCAGCTTCGGCGGACGCGTGCGGAGGCCGGTTGTGATCAACTTTGACGTCGGTTATAATCAATTACTGCAACGGCTTACGGGCCGCCGTTCTTGTCCCGTCGATGGCAAGATTTACAATATCTATTCCCAGCCTCCCCAAAAAGAGGGCATGTGCGATTCCTGTGGTAGCCCATTGGTGCAGCGCAAGGACGACCGGGAAGAGGTCATTTCCGAGCGCTTGAAAGAGTATGGACGCCAGACCTTGCCGCTGGTCGATTACTACCGCAGACAGGGAAGTCTGTACGAGGTGAACGGAGAGCTTCCCGTGGAACAAGTGACACGGCAGACATTGGATGTCATCGAAGGCCCGGCCGGAGAACGATGATCAACTGCAAGTCACAGGCGGAGCTGGACAAGATGCGGCGCAGCGGGCAGATCGTCCGCCAGGTGCTGGAAACGGTCAAGGCTTTGGTCGCGCCGGGCGTTTCTACCATGGATCTGGAACGCGTCGCGGAAGAGAAGATTCAGGAACTCGGGGCCAAGCCGGCGTTCAAAGGGTATTACGATTATCCGTGCGTGCTTTGCACGTCGGTGAACAATGAGATCATTCACGGCATCCCGTCGGCCAAGCGGGTGCTGAAAGAAGGAGACATCGTCTCCATCGATTGTGGCGTGGTTCTGGACGGTTATTACGGCGATTCAGCCATCACCGTTCCAGTCGGCAACACATTGGCCCCGGATCTGAAGAAACTGCTGGATGTGACGGAGACTTCGCTGAAGAAGGCCATCCAGGAAGTGCGGGTAGGCAAGACGGTCGGCGATGTCGGCGCCGCAGTGCAAGAATACGTTGAAGCCAACGGCTTCAGTGTGGTGCGCGATTTTGTGGGACACGGCATCGGCACGCGGTTGCACGAGGATCCCCAGGTCCCGAATTTTGGGATCCGCGGTCACGGGACACGCTTGCGCGAAGGCATGGTGCTGGCCATCGAGCCGATGGTGAACATGGGCAAGCCTGGAGCGCGTGTGCTCGACGACAAATGGACTGCTGTGACCGAAGATGGCAGTTACAGCGCGCACTTCGAGCATACGGTGGCCGTGACACGCAACGGTCCAGTGGTGCTGACAGAATAGCCGCTGGCTGCCGGTCTAGCGCCGGTAACGAGTTATCAGATCGAACGAATCATGGTTTTGCTGGAGGCTAGCCGCTAGAGGCTAGCCGCTAGCCAAGGAGCTGAGTGAGCAAGGAAGACGCTATAGAGGTCATGGCAACGGTGATCGAGCCGTTGCCCAATGCCATGTTCCGGGTGGAACTGGAGAACAAACATCAGGTGCTGGCGCACGTTTCCGGCAGAATGCGCAAGAACTTTATCCGCATTCTTCCCGGCGACAAGGTTGCGGTGGAACTCTCACCGTATGACCTGACGCGCGGCAGGATTGTGTACAGATATAAATGATGGATGCTGAGCAGAAGGCTGCTTCAGCAAATTTTGAATTTGAAATTTCAAATTTGAAATTTCCCGCGGTCACGCGAGGGGATTCAAGAAGGCAAACCATGAAGGTTCGGGCATCGGTTAAAAAGATTTGCGACAAGTGCAAGATCGTGCACCGCAAGGGCGTGGTGCGCGTGATCTGCGAGAACTCGAAGCACAAGCAGAGACAGGGATAGATTTGAAATTTTAAATTTCAAATTTGAAATTTCAAATCGTAACGTTGAGAGGGAAATTATGGCTCGAATTGCAGGCGTCGATCTACCGCGCAACAAGCACGTGGATATCGCGCTGACCTACATTTACGGTATTGGCAACGCCCGCTCCCGGCGGCTGTTGGGCATCGCCAAGGTAGAGACGATGAAAAAAGTTCAAGACCTGAACGAGGACGAGGTCAACCGCATCCGCCAGGCGATCGAAGCCGAAGGCGACGTGGAAGGCGATCTGCGCAAAGACACGTCGATGCACATCAAGCGGCTGATCGAAATCGGGTCGTACCGCGGGTTCCGTCACCGCCGCAACTTGCCGGTGCGCGGCCAGCGTACGCACACCAACGCGCGTACCCGTAAAGGACCGCGCAAAGGTACGGTGGCGCAGAAGAAGAAAGCCACAGCCAAGACGTAAATCTTGGTGTAGAGACGCGACATTGTCGCGTCTCAGAGACGTGGCAATGCCACGTCTCTACGGAAGCAGATTTTAGAGGGATAAAGAATGGCAAAAGCACCAGCAACACCGGCAGCCGGCGCAGCAGCCCCGGCGGCAAAAGGCAAGAAAAAGGTTTTCAAAAAGAAAGAACGTAAGAATGTGCCGCATGGTGTGGCGTACATTCAGGCTTCGTTCAACAACACCATTGTGACCATCACCGATGGTGAAGGGCGCACCTTGGCGTGGAAGAGTTCCGGATCCTTGGGCTTCCGCGGATCGCGTAAAGGTACGCCGTTCGCCGCGCAACAGGCGGCGATGAACGCTGCCAACCAGGCGCGCGACCATGGTGTGCGGACGCTGGAAGTCCGCGTGAACGGCCCGGGCTCAGGACGCGAGTCGGCCATCCGCGCGCTGGCTGCCGCCGGTCTGGAAGTGAAGTCGATTCGCGACGTCACTCCCATTCCGCACAACGGATGCCGGCCGCCCAAAAGACGCCGCGTTTAAGAGTGAGGCTCTGTAGTTGAGATTGGTAATTGAGTAATCGGAGAATTGGGTAATTGAGAACCGTTTGCACGAGAGGTTTTGAAATTGCCAAATTACAAATTACCCGATTACAAATCTTGTAACTGGATCGGGAAGAAAGGGTAGCCACCCCGTAAACCGATCGTCACCTGATCTAAAGGAGAATTAAAATTGGCTCGATATAAAGGTCCAGTCTGTCGCCTTTGCCGTCGCGAAGGCATGAAACTGTTTCTGAAGGGGGCCAAGTGTTTCACTGACAAGTGCCCCGTAGAAAAGCGCAACTTCGCTCCTGGCCAGCATGGTAAGGACCGCAAGGCGAAAGTCGTCGGCTACGGTCTGCAGCTGCGCGAGAAGCAGAAGACCAAGCGCATGTACTTCACGCTGGAAAACCAGTTCCGCAACTATTTTGAGAAGGCGGCGCGCAAGCCGGGTGTGACCGGCGAGATGCTCCTGCAGCAACTGGAGCGGCGTCTGGACAACGTGCTCTACCGCCTGGGATTCGCCACATCACGGCGCCAGGCGCGGCAGATCGTGCGCCATGGCCACATCGACGTCAACGGACGGCGCGTGAACATACCTTCGTTCCAGGTCAGCGCGGGCGACGAGATCCAGGTTCGCGACAAGGCCAAGAAGTTTACGGTGATCGAAGGCGCGCGCGAGTACTCGAGCCATCAGCCGGTCGTGGGCTGGCTGGAAGTGGACCGCGATAACCTGAAAGGCCGCGTGCTGGCCCTGCCCAAGCGCGAAGACATCGCGACGCCGGTGAACGAGCAGTTGATTGTGGAGTTGTACTCGAAATAGAGCTGCTAAGCATGGATCAAGGAACGGCCGCTGAACACAAATGCTCGAGATGTTCGGGCGCGATGGAATCAGGGCTTTTGCTGGACCGGACTCAGGCGCAGCTATATTCTGCGATTTGGGCCGACGGTCCTGTCAAGAGAAACTGGTTCGGCGGCGTGAAGGAATCGGCTAGCCGCATTTATCGCGTTGAGACCTGGCGTTGTAAGGATTGCGGCCATCTTGAGTCCTACGCCAAGATGCGGACCGGATTGTACACGAGGTAGATGAAGTAATGTCGTTGTCACATTCTTTGCTTCGGCCAAGAATGTGGTTTTGCTAATTGCCAATTGCTAACTGCTAGTTGCTTTTGGCCAACAATTGACCGCACCAGAACAGCCTTGCGCTACCGAGCGCATGTGCCCAACGGAGCGGAATTGAGAGGAGTAGGAAAATGGTTCTTTGGAGAGGATTTCAGAAGCCCAAGCGTCTCGCGACCGATACCGAGACACTCACCGACAAATACGGCCGGT
>DATFQZ010000011.1:0-38825 GCA_035263765.1 Candidatus Angelobacter sp.
GGCGCCGGTCTCGCGCATCTTCCGCTGCAACTGCTCGATGTATGCGGCTCCGTTGGTGGGCAAGGTGTCGCGACCATCCATGAAGCAGTGGACGAACACCCGGTCCACGCCGTTCTGGCGCGCCATCCGCAGCAACGCATACAGATGGTTCTGGTGGGAATGCACGCCACCGTCAGAGAGCAGGCCGCAGAGATGCAGTCGCCGTCCACCGCTGCGGGCGTTTTTCATCGCCTCCAGCAAGACGGGATGGCTGAAGAAATCTCCCTTCTCGATCATCACGTCGATCTTGGTAATGTCCATGTACACGATGCGTCCGGCGCCGATGTTCAAGTGGCCGACTTCACTGTTGCCCATCTGCCCGGCCGGCAGGCCCACGTACCGCCCGCTGGTGTGGATCAGCGTGTTGGGAAACTCCTTAAGCAGCCGGTCGTAGTTCGGCTTGCGCGCCAGAGAGATGGCGTTGGCGGGAGACGGCGGCGCGTACCCCCAACCATCGAGAATAATGAGGACAAGAGGCCGGTTCATAGTGAAGGGAAATTGTAACAAGAGGCCCGTGCTGGTGGGGCAGCCCGGAGAAGACCTTCATGGTCGTCAAATTTCAAGAAAATTTGAAATTTGAAATTTAAAATTTCAAATTGACTTTGGACACGAGGTGCCGGTCATGTTTCCCCAACTCGCCAAGTTTGCTGATCTGACGTTTCTACTGCTCCGGATCATGGTAGCCGTTGTGTTTGGCGCCAGCGGGATCAACCACCTGAGAGACCCGGAAGCGCGATCCAAGGACATTGGCATGAGCAAGGGCTTTACCATTTTTCTTGGTGCCGCCGAGTTGGCCGGGGCGCTGGGGGTGGCCGCGGGCGTGCTAACGCAAATCGCTGCGGCCGGACTGATTGTGCTGATGCTCGGCGCTGTTCAGAAAAAGATGTTCGTGTGGCACAGCGGTTTTTGGGGCAAGCGCGGCACGGACGGCTGGCACTATGACCTGATCATGATCGTCATGTGCCTGGCCATCATCGCTACTGATGGTGGGAGATATGTGTTGATGAAATGAGGAGAGCAAGCACTCAGCAGTCAGCACTCAGCAGTCAGCAGTCAGCACTCAGCATTCAACATTCCGCATTCCGCACTCAGCCTGCCTCTGAAATCCCGATCCCGCGAAGCGGGAGAGGGATCCATACAATCTTCAACGCTCCGAGGGTTAGCGATGGACAAGGCCTCAAGTACTTCCTGGTTCGCGAGGAAGCTATCCCAATGATTCTCGATGATGATATAGATCCCTCACCCCGGCTCGAAGCCGGGGATTCGGGATTTCAGAGGTAGGCTGAGTGCTGAATGCTGAGTGCCAACTGCTCACTCACGGTTTCGCTGCCGGCTTCAGGTTGACGATACCCGGCACGTCACCGCCGTTGGGGTCCACCGCATGGGCCCACACGTTGTTGAACGCATCTTTCAGTTCCGGATACTGGGCTGCGAAGGCCTGGGCCAGGCCCTGGGCATCCTTGATGGTCGAGTTGAAGTCGGCAGTGCTTGGCACCGAATAGCGGATGGAGAGATCGAAGCTCGAGTCAGCGCGTACGACCGACATTTCCGTGATGTTGTAAGTCTTGCCGTTGGCAGAGTACGTCACGGGCTTACCGCCGACGGGAACGTCTTTGGGCAGAGCGCTGTTCGACTCCTGGCTGATTTTGGAGAGCAATGCCGAATCCATAAAGGTCACCGGCGCCATCAGGTCCCAGGAGGTTACGTAGTAGAACCAGGCATTGTGGTTCTGGTTCTTGGCCTTGTACTCACGGGCGCGAGTCAGGTACCACAAGCCGTCATGGCCGCCGGAGGTCTCCGGTCGCACGTAAAAACCGGCGAGCTTCCACTTGCCGGAGATGTCCTGGTAGATGGTCGAGAACGCATAGGGTCCCTTGTTGCCAATGAAGTCCTGAATCACAATTGCATACTTGCCCGGCGGCAGGCCGGGAATCTCAAACTGCGCTCCTGAAGTCTGGCCGGTAGCCCCGAATACGCCACAGTAAAAACGGCCGTCGGCGGGAGGCGTGGCGCCGGTATCCAGCAGGAACTCTGTCCGGAGCTGGGTCTTGGCGCCTGCGAAGGCGGGCTTGTTGTCGTTCACGGCGCCGGTAATCCCGCCGAAGTTGGATTGCAGCGAGGGAATAGCGCTGTCGCGCAGGGCGTTCACGTCGCCCCGGCTGGCCTGATCAAAAGTCTGCTGCGCGGCGCTCTCGATGGCGGTCCGGCTGGCGGCCGCCATTTCGTCGTGGGTTTCACATCCCTGGGCCCAGGCAGGGATACCCGCTGCAAGAGCCACAATCATCAAAAAGAGCCTAGGGTTCAACGGTTTCATAAGCTTAGCTACTCTGCTTAAGATGCATGTGGCCGCGACCTTA
Organism: Candidatus Angelobacter sp.; assembly: GCA_035263765.1. Lineage (GTDB taxonomy): Bacteria > Acidobacteriota > Terriglobia > Terriglobales > Acidobacteriaceae > Angelobacter. Next base: position 2,397 of record DATFQZ010000011.1, read on the forward strand.
GATGTACTCAAAGCCTCTTAACCTGCGGCCCGCTATCTCCAATCTTTTCTTCTCAATATACCCTGCCGGGTACGGTTTTCACCATCCAGCCATCCTTGTGCGCCGCAAGAATGCTTTCCCGCCCCGTTCTTGGAGAGGAAGGAGTAAAATTTGGTGAGGGCTAGCCCCAATCTAAACCTTGGGTCGACCGTAACGTTGGCGATGCGTCTAGTTTTAAAGATAGGGATGAGCGTGCTGCTGCTCGCCGGCCTGGCGGCAAGCCAAGAACCAACGGCGCCGACCCAGCCGATGAATCCCCCTATCCGCGTGAACCGTCACGTGCCGCGTCTGGTGGGAAACCCCCAGCCCCATGCCCCCGATCCCTGGTATCCGGATCCCCCGCCGGAAGGCGCTGTGGCCAACCCCACGCCGCAGGCTGTTGCTGCGCCCATGAGAACCGGCGTTCCTCCCGCAGCCGCCGCTCCGGGTCCGCAACCTGCTTCCGCCCAGCCGCCTCTCTCGCAGCCCATGATGGACGAACAATTGCCTCCGCCTACGCCGCCGCAAGTCGCCTATCAGAACGGAATGTTGACGGTGCGAGCCATCAACAGCACGCTGGAGAGCGTTCTCACGGCCATCCGCAACAAAGCCGGCATTCAGTTTGAAGGCCTGGAAGGCAGCGCTTCGGAGCGCGTGGTAATTTCCATGGGCCCATCGCCGGAGGGTGAAGTTCTGGCGACGATCCTGGGTGGGTCGCACTTTGATTACATCGTCGTCGACCGGGTTGATAGCCCGGGGATCGTCCAGCGCGTGTTGCTCTCCCCGCGCCAAGGCAGCACCCCCAACGGTCCATCCGGGACGCGGCCCCCCGCCCCTGCGATGTCAACCGGCGACGACGAAGAGAACGTTGAGGAGGGTTCCGCCGAACCAGAATCTCCGCAGGACACCCCGGTGCGGCAACCGGTCATGCAGGCCCAGCCGCAGCAAATGCAAATCAATCCGCCGCCTCCTCAGCCGCAGCCCAACCAGCAGCAAGCGCAGCCCAACCAGCAGCCCACCGGCCCCAAGACCCCTGAGCAGTTGCTGGAAGAACTGAAACAGATGCAGCAGCGGCAGCAAGACCAGCAACAGCAGCCACAACAACCAGCACCTCAGAAGCCGCCACCGTTGTAAGGCTGAGATTTTAAATTTGAAATTTAAAATCCTAAAATTTCAAATCTGAACACATCAGTGACTGGAAGGTAACGTCGCCATGGCCGGGTGGGCGGCTGCGGCTGGTTTCTCTGTCTGCGGACGGCGGGAGAATGTGCGCAGGATGGCAAGTATCAATACATAGCCGAGGGCAATCCCAAAAGCAAGTGAAAGCAGGATGGTCAGGAACACGGTCGAGGAGGCCAAAATTGTTCTCATCACTTACTTCTTCTAAGATGCTGAATTCAGAAACCCCGGATTGCTCACAGGTTGGATTCTGATGCAAATCCCCTTCTATTGTCTCGATTACAGGCGTTGCTGCCCAAATGATGCAACATGATGCCCTTTCGTCACTGATTGCACAAGTGACTGAGGTCATTAGGGGTTATCTCTGTAGGTGCCGGGTCTAAGAATGCAATTCCTGCATTGTGAAGGGAGATTTTTACGCGGCTTGGCGCGACCTACCGGCGGGTTTGCCCACACCTGCAGTCCGCCCTGTCGCTCCCGTAACGCGTACCACAGCATTCTTGCATAAGTTTCGAACCTCTCTTCGTCAGCATTTACGTTCCGACCGTTCCTATGCAATTTTGAGGACACTGTGCAAGGCGCGATACGATGCGTCGCGATATCACCAGTGGGCAATAAATTTCTTCCTGTACACTCGACGCCGGGGGAAACTTCAGCGTGATGGAATTCATCCCGGAGACGGTTCGCTTTCGGTGGGTCAAAATATTCATCGTCGCCGCTGGTTTCTATCTTTTGTTGCGTGCCCTCGGCACTCAGCAGCTGTTATTCAACGATGGCGAGGGCATTGCGGTTCTCCTCCAGATCATAGGCACGTTGTACAGCGTGCTTTATGCCTTTGCCACGTACGTCATCTGGGGACAGTTCACAGCCGTAGAAAATGAGATCCTCAAGGAGTCTGGATCGCTCAAGGATCTGTTGGTCTTCAGCCTGCCCCTGCCCGAGAAGATGCGAGACCCGATCGTCCGAGCCATCAAGAACTACGCCAGAACCGTTGTAGAAACCGAATGGGGAGCACTCTCCAGGGGGAAGGACACGGACAAAACAGACAGATTGTTTCTTGAGATTACCACCAGGGTGGCGGAGATCAAGCCGGAAGACGATGCGCAAAGAACCATTTTCGGCCGTCTCCTGGAAATCGCGAATCAGGCCAGCTCACACCGTGATGAACGGCTGGCTCTCAGCGTCAAGCGAATGCCTCGCACACTGTTCGCATTTGTAACCCTTACAGCATTCATGATTCTGCTCCTTGTTCTCGTCTATCCATTCCATCGTTTGCTCCTCGGGCTGGCAGCGGTCGCGATTACGAGCACGATCCTCTTCTTTGCTCACTTCGTGCTTTCCGATCTGGACAATCCGTTCGAAGGCTCATGGAACGTAACCAATGACCCGTTTGGCGAGTTGATAACTCGATTTCGTTGAACCGCGCGCGCCGAGGGTCCCAACCGCTACCCGCCGCACCAATTTGGGATGGTTCGTGTAATCTGGATGGATCACGAAAAAGAGGATTCATGTCTGAAGCGCAATGGAGTGCTGTTGACGATTATCTCGCGGATCTGTTTGTAGGAGTGGATCCTGCGCTCGATGCCGCGCTGGCCGCGAGCGATGCCGCCGGCCTGCCCCACATCGCTGTCTCTCCCACGCACGGCAAGCTGCTGCAAATTCTTGCTCGCTCTGTGATGACCAATGATGGGCCGGGCGTCCGCAAAATCCTGGAGATCGGCACGCTCGGCGGCTACAGCACGATTTGTCTGGCGCGAGCGCTCCCGGCAAGCGGCCGCCTGATTTCGTTGGAAGCCAGCCCGAAACACGCGGAAGTCGCGCGGGCCAACATTGCGCGCGCCGGGCTGGCCGGAAAGGTCGAGGTGCGCTTGGGCAAAGCGTTGGACACGTTACCCACTCTCGCCGGCGAAGCCCCGTTTGATCTGGTCTTCATCGACGCCGACAAAGAAGGATATTGCGACTATCTTGCCTGGTCCCTCAAACTGACACGTCCGGGAAGCTTGATCGTGGCCGATAACGTGGTCCGCAAAGGCGTAGTGGTCGATCCAGCGAGTCCCGACTCCATGGTCCAGGGTGTGCGTCGTTTCAACCAGATGCTGGCCGCCGAGCCGCGCGTAGCCGCAACCGCCATCCAGACCGTGGGATGCAAAGGCTATGACGGGTTCGCCGTGGCTGTCGTGGTGAGATAGCTTTCTTCTGAAATCCCGAAACCCCGGCTTAGAGCCGGGGTGAGGGATCCATATCGTCATGCAGAATCATGGAATAAGTTCCGTTCTGAAAGCTCCACGAACTGCCTTGCTGGTAGTGTGATCACCAACCTCCAGGACATCGAAGATTGTAGGGGTCCCTCCCCTTCGACAAGCTCAGGGTCGGGATTTTAGAGATAGGCTGAATGCTCAATGCTGACTGCTTTCCTGTGATACATTCTCGCGCATGCTTGCACAAGTTCGACTTCGTCGTTTCGGCCTCTTCGCTGCGACGGCATTCCTTTGCCTAGCAGCCAGCGCCGGCTCGAAAGCCAAAGAACCTGCGCCGCGATTCAGCGCTACCGCGACGACCGGCGAACGGTTCAACAACGATTCCATCAAGGGCAAGGTGGTCCTTCTCGAGTTCTGGACCACCTGGTGCGGCTACTGTGCCGACGAAGCTCCTTTTGTTGACAAGATCGGCAAAGAGTACGGCGGTAAAGGACTGATTGTTCTGGCCGTCAACGTGGGCGAGTCCAAGAAGACAGTGAAAAAGTATCTGGAACAGCATCCGCGATCGGTGCGGATCGTGCTGATGGACGACACCAACCTCGCGGCTATGTACGCCGCCAAGGTGTATCCGATCTACGTAGTGATCGACCGCGAAGGCTTCATCGCCGGCGAGCAGCGCGGCGCGGCAGGCGAAGACCGCCTCCGCAACCTGCTGGCAAGAGGCGGCCTGGATGACGAGGAGAGCAAGAAGTAGCTTCTTTTGATTGTGTGGCACCGGCACTCCTGCCGGTGCTTGCCCCTTCACAAGGACACCCAGCACAGGCAAGAGTGCCTGTGCCACAAGAGCCTTGTCAAATGTGGCCACCCCGAGCCCTTGGCGTTGGTGGCCCTTTTGACCAACCTCGCATTCGCCGCTAAAATACGGAGTAGAGCTGCGCATTCACCTCTTGGGTCCTCACTGTGCAAGCCACGGCGGCCTGAGCAGTGATTCCAGCTCGGATTTCCGCCCGGGTATTAAGGTCCACGTTTCATGGCCATCAGCAAGATCACGGTGCGCGGCGCCCGCCAGCACAACCTCAAGAACATCTCTGTCGAGATCCCGCGTAACGCCTTCACGGTGATTACCGGGCTGAGCGGGTCAGGCAAATCGTCGCTGGCGTTTGACACCATCTACGCCGAAGGCCAGCGGCGCTACGTTGAGACGCTCTCGGCCTACGCACGCCAGTTCCTGGACCAGATGGAGCGACCCGATGTCGACTCCATCGACGGCCTGAGCCCGGCCATCTCCATCGAACAAAAGACCACGTCGCGCAGCCCGCGCTCGACGGTTGGCACTATCACGGAAATCTACGACTACTTGCGCCTGCTGTATTCGTCGGTCGGCATGCCGCATTGTCCGCAATGCGGCAAGCCCATCAGCCGGCAGTCGGCGGAGCAGATCGTGCAGCGGGTGATGCAGCTTCGCAAGGAAGAGCGGGTCATGATCCTGGCGCCGCTCGTCCGGGGACGGAAGGGCGAATTCAAGGCCGAGCTGGCGAAGCTTGTTCAGCACGGCTTTGTCCGAGCCCGCATTGACGGCCAGCTCCGCCACCTGGACGAAGAACAGGACGAGATCAAGCTCGACAAACGCAAGAACCATACGATTGAAGTGGTTATCGACCGCCTGCTGGTGAAGCCTGGCATTGAGAAACGTCTGGAGCAGTCCGTGGCCACGGCCATGAAACTAGGCAGTGGCCTGGTGCAAGTGGCAGTAGTGGACGGCGAAGAGCAGCTCTACTCCTCGCGCATGGCTTGCCCGGATTGCGGGATCAATATTCCCGCGCTTGAGCCGCGCTCATTTTCCTTCAACAGCATTTACGGCGCGTGCCCGGAATGCCATGGCCTGGGCAGCAAGTATGACTTCGATCCCGCCAAAATCATCGTCGATTGGTCGAAGCCGCTGTTGGAAGGCGCGCTGGGGCCAGGATCCGGGTCGACCTACTTGCAACGCATGGTGGAGATCGTGGCGGCCGCGGCCAAGATCAATCTTTCCACGCCGTTTGAAAAGCTTCCCGCCAAAGTCCAGAACCTCTTGCTGTACGGGCCTGACGAAAAAGAAGCGCCGCGTCTCGGCTTCCGCGGCGTGCTCGGGTTTCTGAAGCAGAATCTGGAAGAGTCGACGTCAGAGAGTTATCGCGATTGGCTGCTGGGCTATATGTCGGCGACCACCTGCCCCGCATGCCAGGGCAAGCGCCTGCGCCCGGAAAACCTCGGCGTGCGAGTGAACGGGCTCTCCATCGCGGACTTCACTGCGTTGCCGATCGCGCGTGCCGTGGAGGTCGCGCAAAAAATCCAGCTCAACGATCGCGAGAGAATCATCGCCGGGCGGGTGCTGAGCGAGATCATCGAGCGCTTGCAGTTTCTGAATGCCGTTGGCCTGGGCTATATGTCACTAGACCGCTCGGCGGCCACGCTCTCCGGAGGCGAAGGCCAGCGCATTCGCCTGGCCACGCAGATCGGCTCACGGCTCCGTGGCGTGCTCTACGTGTTGGACGAACCTTCCATCGGGCTGCATCATCGCGACAACAACCGGCTGCTGCAGGCCCTCGAATCGTTGCGCGACCTGGGCAATACCGTGCTGGTGGTCGAGCACGATGAGGAAACTATTCGCCGCGCCGACTACGTCATTGACCTGGGCCCCGGCGCTGGTCTGCACGGCGGCGAAGTCGTGGCCCTGGGGACGCCCGACGAGATCACGCGCCAGCCGAAGTCGCTGACCGGGCAGTACATCTCCGGCGCCAAGAACATTGCCACGCGCTTCGAGCCGCGGCCCGTCAATGGCAAGGGGGTCACGGTGTTGGGCGCTCGCGAGCACAACCTGCGCGGCATTGACGTCACGTTCCCGCTGGGAGTCATCACCGTGGTCACCGGCGTTTCCGGGTCGGGAAAGTCCACGCTGGTCAACGACATTCTCTACAAGGCGCTGGCCCAAAAGCTCTATCGCTCACGCGAGGAGCCAGGCGCTCATAAAACCATCTCCGGAGCCGAGAACATCGACAAGGTTATCCGCATCGATCAGTCGCCCATCGGGCGGACCCCGCGTTCCAACCCCGCGACCTACACCGGAGTGTTCACCCACATCCGCGATCTCTACGCCATGCTGCCCGAATCACGCGAGCGTGGCTACAAAGCCGGAAGATTCTCCTTCAACGTCTCCGGCGGGCGTTGCGAGCACTGCCAGGGCGAAGGCGAACGCCGTATCGAGATGAATTTTCTCCCTGATGTCTACGTGCTCTGCGAAGTCTGCGGCGGCAAGCGCTACAACCACGAGACGCTGGCGGTCAAATTCAAGGAACGTTCCATCGCCGATCTGCTGGAGATGTCAGTTTCTGACGCGCTGCCCATCCTTGCCGACATCCCGCAGATCAAGCAGCGGCTGCAGACGCTCGAAGATGTTGGCCTGGGTTACATCAAGCTGGGCCAGTCCGCGGTCACACTCTCCGGCGGCGAAGCCCAGCGCATGAAGCTGGCCAAGGAACTCTCCAAGCGCCAGACCGGGCGCACTCTCTACCTGCTGGACGAGCCCACCACCGGCCTCCATTTTGAAGACGTAAGCAAATTGCTGCAGGTGCTCCATCGGCTTACCGACCTGGGGAACTCCGTGGTCATCATCGAACATAACCTGGACGTGGTACGGAATGCGGATTGGATCATCGACCTGGGACCCGAAGGCGGCGACCAGGGCGGACAACTCGTCGCCGAGGGCACTCCAAACCAAGTTTCTAAAATCAAGAAGTCTCATACCGGCCAAGCCCTAAATCAGTACACAGGCAAAGTCCGTAAGTAGCTGAAATTAAAAGCGACTACAGATTTTTTTCTCGAATGTGGAACAAACCTTACTTTTTGTTTGACGAAAGCAGTTCTGCCTTACAGTCTTTGCAACCTTCTCCTTATACCTGGGCACAATACGAAGGGGTAGCGTCCTTTGGCTTCCAATGCTCTAAAGCGCTACCCCTTTAGTCTTTTCGGGCTGTTTTGCTGTACATTGTTCCAAGAGAACTAACAGCCCATCTTGTATCCCATCGATCCAATTTCACCTGAACCGGCGTCACCCCCGCCACCGCCGCCGCCGTTAGTCCTATCCCAAGCGGACGTTGCGGAACCCCCTACTCCCGGTCTGTTGGACGCCTTCTTGGTGGCCCTTGCGGCGGTTTTCTCCCTGGTTATCTGCTTCAGCGTCGTCATCGTTGCGTACGCTGCGGCTCACGGCGGCAGAGACGTCAAAGACATAGCCCGTAACGCGGTGCTCCTGGTCCCAGCGCAGACGGCATCCTACATTCTGACGGTGGGGTTCATGGTATTGCTCGTCTGGGCCCGATACCGTACCCCGTTTCTGAAGGCTGTGCGATGGAATATGCCCGCCACCAAGCTGGTGTGGGCCCCGCTTCTGGGCGGGTCCGCACTCGCCCTGGTCTCAGCGTTATTGAATTTCCTGCTGCGCCGCTGGATTCCCGACAACTTGCCGATCACTGACCTTTTCAAGGCTCCGTTCGCAGCCTACGCACTCGCTGCCTTCGGTATCCTGGTGGCGCCACTGGTGGAAGAATTGTTCTTCCGCGGTTTCCTTTATCCCGCGCTGGCGCGCTGGACGGGTTCAGCGCTCTCCATCTTCATCACAGCAGGTCTCTTCGCTCTGCTCCACGGCGACCAGTTGGCGCTGGCCTGGGCCCCGCTTCTCATCGTGTTCGTGGTGGGCTCGGTTCTGACCGTGGTGCGCGCCCGCACCAATTCCGTCGCCACCTGTGTGCTCATACATATGGGATACAACTTCACTTTGTTCACCATGCTCTTCTTCGCGACGGATCATTTCCACCACATGGAGAAGATGTAAGGGCGGTCGGCAGAGCCCACCCTTCCATGATCATGTGGCACCACCCCAACAAGCCAACACCGGGCTTGCCGGGGACCCCGGGGGCTGTGCCACACATGCATCAAAGCCTGATACCCTGTTCCGAGACATGATTTCCCCGCAGCGCGAACAACTGCTTACTCTCCTGGCCAAGAATTCCTTTCGTCTCGGCGAATTTACTCTCGCCTCGGGCGCCAAGAGCGATTACTACATTGACTGCCGCATCACCACGCTCAACGCTCAAGGCGCGAAGCTGACCGGCCGCGTTTTCCTGGAACTGTTCCAGCAACAAGGCTGGAAGCCGCAGGCGCTGGGCGGGATGACCTTGGGCGCCGACCCAATTGTTGTCGCAGTCTCCGTCATCAGCGCTCAGGCGGCCAGCCCGGTTCATGGCTTCCTGGTGCGCAAGCAGGAAAAAACCCACGGCACGGGACAGCGCATTGAAGGCTTTCAGGAAAAAGGCGCTCCCGTGGTGATCGTCGACGACGTTTGCACCACAGGCGGCTCCACCATCCAGGCGATTGAAGCGGCGCGGGAATTTGGTTTTAAAATCGTCGGCGTGGCTTGTCTGGTTGAGCGCGAAGAAGCCGCGGGGCGGCCGGCAGTCGAGAAAGCCGCGGCTCCCGCGAAGTTTGTAGCTATCTTCAAGTCCAGCGAAGTGAAGACCGCGCACGTGCGCCTCCAGAAAACACCCCAGACCGCCGCTCAGTCCGGCAAGTGCGAGGTCTGCGGCCGGCCGGCTGTGACCAACGCGCCATCGCGGTGCCCTGCGCACATGGTCTAGGCAGCAGTAGCCAGCACTCAGCACTCAGCCTTCAGCCCGCACGCTGCGATCTCAGACAACACCGTAGCACAACCTACCACGGAGACATGGAGGCACAGAGATAAAAACAGGTTAGCCGCAGATTCACGCAGACGAACGCAGATCGTGCGGCGTTTTTGGCGATCTCTTGCTCGCTTTCCGCATTGATCTGCGTTTTTCTGCGCCTATCTGCGGCTACTTTGCCTTGGTTTTCTCTCCGTGCCTCCGTGGTGGGTTTTGCCTTTCGTGGTGGGTTTTGCCTTTCAATGTAGAATCGAGAGTAATGATCCAAACTGTTGAATGGACTGCCGACGGCGTCCGCTTCATTGACCAGACAAAGCTTCCCACCGAGGAGGTCTACGTCACCTGCAGCACCTACCTGGAAGTGGCGGCTGCGATTCGCGACATGATCGTGCGCGGGGCGCCCGCCATCGGCGTGAGCGCGGCCATGGGCATGGCCTTGGGCGTCCAACAATCCGCCGCGCAGGACGTCGCCGCGCTGCGCCGGGAGCTTGAGCAGATCTCGAAAACCATGAGCGAGACCCGGCCGACCGCGGTGAACTTGTTCTGGGCCATCCGCCGCATGCAGGAAAAGTTCGAAACCCTCGCCACGCAGCCGATACCGCAGATCAAAGCCGCCCTCGTCGCCGAAGCCCGGCAGATGCATCTTGAGGACGTCGCCGCCTGCCAGGCCATGGGACGTCACGGGGCTGCGCTCATGCCCGCCTCGGGTAGCGTGCTTACGCATTGCAACGCCGGCGCGTTGGCCACCTGTGGTTACGGGACAGCGCTGGGAGTGATTCGCGCCGCTGTGGAGGCCGGCAAGAGCATCCACGTCTTTGCCGACGAGACGCGCCCGTTTCTCCAGGGCGCGCGGCTCACCGCCTGGGAACTGATCAAAGACGGCATTCCCACCACGGTCATCGCCGACAACATGGCCGGCGCGATGATGCGCCAGGGCAAGATCGAGGCGGTCGTCGTGGGCGCGGACCGTATCGCCGCCAACGGCGACGTAGCCAACAAAATCGGCACGTACACGGTGGCCGTGCTGGCCAGAGAGCACGGTATTCCCTTCTACGTCGCGGCGCCCTGGTCCACAGTGGACATGAACACGCCGGCAGGCGACCAGATCCCCATCGAACAGCGCTCACCGAAAGAAGTGACGCACCACGCCGGCAAGCAGATAGCGCCTGACGGCGTCCTGGTGGAGAACCCGGCGTTTGACGTGACGCCGCACAAGTACGTAACCGCCATCATCACCGAGCGCGGGATCGCCAAGGCGCCGTATGCGGAGACGCTGCAGGGGCTGGCGGTTGCAGCCCCCGTGACAGCGTAGCGCAAGGCTAAAGCGGGTTCCCTTTGTTGTATCGAAGGAGCAGGTCCACTACAAGAATCCCTGCGTAGAGACGCGGCATTGCCGCGTCTCACACTTGATCCCATGACGATTTTCAGGGAAACAGACCGAATCGAACCCGCTCGCAAATCTTAGAACCAGCAAATTGGCGTACGGATACGCTGTTTTGTAACGTAAACATTGAGACGTGGCGGTGCCACGTCTCTACGGCTGGAATTCCGGTTCTTCGGATATATTTGCGCGGGAACCAGTCATAGCTCCGTCTCCACCATCATCTTGATCCCCAGGGCATCGCCCCAGGCTTCGCGCAAGTCGAGCGCGATGGCGTAAGGAATCATCTCCGGATCAACCTGCGCTTTTGCGCCGGGGGTATTCATCCGCTCCAGACGGTCCTGCTCGGTTCCGGCGAGAAACCGGCGAAAGCCTTCGATCGCGTCCCGCGTGTTACGCCCCTGGGACGTATAGTTATGCAGGCATGGCGCGGCGAAACCGTTCAGCAAGATCAGCAACGTCGTTATGCCGGCGAAGGCAGGGGCGATCGTGCGCATCAGGAAATACCACAGGGCCGGATAAACAAGAACAAAGACCAAAAGCAGAGGCAAGGTTCTCCGCCGGTAGATGCCGCGAAGAGCCAGTGTGAAGGCCAGCCGGTTGTAATCCCAGGTCCAGTATCCCCACAGACAGTACATGGCAACGGCGAAGCCGGTGAACGCCGCCGGTAGCCAGGCATCAACGCTGCCGCTTCCCATGAGCTTGGAAGTCATCGCTAACCAGATGGTGCCCGCGCCCGTTAAGAACAATCCGAAAACGATCCAGGGAAGATGGTGCGTGAAGTGTTCTCGGGCAAGTCGCTTCTCCAGCGACGCCTGAATGCGCTCCACGTCACGGAGTTCCGGCGGTTGGAGCTGCGCTCGCTGGTTAAACTCGAGCAAATCCTCGAAGATTCGCCTTTCTTCCTCAGGCAGGCTTCGCAGCGCGCGATCATCTTCTGTCAACTTCTCTACATGAATCGAGCCCCGGCCTTTGTCGGGAACAATGGAAAGGAGTTTCTTCGCGGCCAGCTGGGCGACGATGGCGGCGTAGCTGCGGCCGTCGCAGGCCATGGTGTAGATGTAGCGGACCGCCGCGGGGGACAGATTGTCCGGCGGCGCATAAAGGACGGCGACGCTACCGCCGGAGCGCTTGCGGCCCACCAGCAGCCACGCACACAGGTAGTAGATGGCTACTGCCGCCACGATCCAATAAGAATCTGCACTCACCACTTTGAGGTTGAACAAAGTGGCCTTATTGTATGTTGTGTCTCTTGTGGGGGGAAATCAAGGAGACGAATGCAGACCGAGACCAACCGCGTTGAAGCCTTCTCCGACGGCATGTTTGCCATCGCGATTACTTTGCTCATCCTGGAGATCAAGGTCCCCGCCGCCGGCCAGGGTAATCTTGCTGCGGCGCTTTTGCGGCAATGGCCATCCTACCTGGCGTTTTTCTTGAGCTTTGCGTTCATCGGGATCATGTGGATGAACCATCACCGCATGTTTACGCACATCCGGCGCTCCGACGACATGCTGCTGGTCCTCAACCTGCTTCTCCTGCTGGGCATAACCGCTGTGCCCTTTCCCACCGCCGTCCTTGCCGCTCATCTGGGAACGTCCGAACAGCGGACGGCGGCTTTGCTCTACAACGGCGTGTTCGTTGTTATTGCCGTGTTCTTCAACCTGCTCTGGCGTTACGCGGTCTCGCGTCACCTCCTGGACGAGAGAATGGCGACTTCCGCGGCGACGATCTCGCGGCAATATGCCGTCGGCCCATTGATCTATTTGATCTGCTTTGTCCTGGCGTGGGTCGACGTGCGGATCAGTCTGGCATTGAACGTGGCTCTGGCGATTTTCTTTGCTCTGCCGCCGAGTGTGATGAAGAAAGGCAGCAGTTAGCAATTAGCAGTTGGCAATTAGCCCTCAGCCCTTGGCTCTTAGCGAACGATCTGTTCTGCTTTAGCTGGGCTAATGGCTAATGGCTAGCTGCTTGTTTCCATCGTCTTCAACTTCGGGCTCACGATCAGTTTCGCTTCCGTCGCCTTCTGCACATTTTCCGCCGTCAGGCCCGGCGCGATTTCTTCCAGCACCAGCCCGTTCGGCGTGACGTTGATATAGGCCATTTCGGTCACAATCGTGTTCACCACTTTCGAGCCGGTAAGCGGGAGCGTGCATTTCTTCAGGATTTTCGACGCGCCTTCCTTCGTGGTGTGTTCCATGGCGATGATCACGCGCCGCGCCCCGGCTACCAGGTCCATGGCGCCGCCCATGCCCTTCACCATCTTGCCGGGAATCATCCAGTTGGCCAGATTGCCCTGCTCGTCCACTTCCATGGCGCCGAGCACGCTCAGGTCAATATGCCCGCCGCGGATCATGGCAAACGAGTCCGCGCTCGAAAAATACGCCGTACCTGGAACCTCCGTGACCGTCTCTTTACCGGCGTTGATCAGATCAGGATCTTCTTCGCCCTCGAACGGAAACGGCCCCACGCCCAGCATGCCGTTCTCGCTCTGCAATACGACCTCCACACCCGCGGGCACGTAGTTGGCGACCAGCGTCGGCATGCCGATGCCCAGATTCACGTAGTATCCGTCGCGTAGCTCCGCGGCAATGCGCTTGACGATACGCTCGCGCTTCTCGGTGTCTTTCTGCTTGTCGGGTTTGTTCGCGATTGGAGTAGTGGACATGGTTTTGTTTCCGTGAAGCAAGAGTGCCTATTCCCTGTCATCCTGAGCGGAGCGCCAGGATGATCCTTTCCACTGCTCGGCTGACAGGCACGGAGTCGAAGGACCCCGAAGCTGACTATTTTCGCCATGCGGTATCAAGGCATTCTCTAGAGAACTCCCTAATGCGTCCCTTGTTGTCCAAGCATTCTCGGGGTCAGGGCTCCCTCGGCTCCGCTCGGGATTTCGCCTGCGGGCTCAGACGCCCGCAAGACGGCTCAACTTCGACTCGCCCTCGTCCAGGCCTGCCGGGACTCGTGCTCGCTCTGGATGACAGCTGGAGATTGCAATCTCTCTTCAAGAACTCTGTACTAACTACTTTCTTCTCACCGTATGCTTCTCAATCCTCTTCTCCGTTCTGCTCAGTACGATGCGTTTCACGTAAACGCTGGGCACGTGCACGCGGTCTGGATCGAGCTGGCCCGGCTCCACGATCTCTTCCACTTCCGCGATGGTGACGCGCGCGGCCGTAGCCATCACCGGATTGAAGTTGCGCGCCGTTTTGCGAAACATCAGGTTGCCCCAGCGGTCGGCTTTCCAAGCTTTCACCAGCGCGAAATCGGCCTTCAGCCCCAGCTCCATCACGTGCGGACGCCCGTTGAACTCGCGCACTTCCTTGCCTTCAGCCACCAGCGTGCCGGCGCCAGTCGGTGTGAAGAACGCGGGAATACCCGCGCCGCCGGCCCGAATCCGTTCCGCCAGCGTGCCCTGCGGGTTGAGCTCTAGCTGCACCTTGCCGCTGAGCACCATTTGCTCGAAGGCTTTGTTCTCTCCGACGTAGGAGCCGATATGCTTCTTGATCTGTCCGCCTTGCAGAAGCTTGCCCAGGCCGTAGGTATCGACGCCGGCGTTGTTGGAGATGGTGGTCAGGTCCTTGACACCCTTGCGCGCCAGGGCCTCAATCAGCTCTTCTGGAATGCCGCACAACCCGAACCCGCCGACCATGACCATAGCGCCGTCTTGGATGTCACGGACTGCCTCATCAGGGCTGGGAAAGACCTTGTTCATAAACAGACGATTGTAAATACCTTGCCGATGCAACCGCAAACGAAGGGCAAACCTGGGGGAGTATCAGCGCACGGCTTCAGCCGTGCCGCAAATGTTCTTTTGAATTGGGCTTCAGCCCCTGTCTTTTCTTCTTGCGCCAAGGAACGGCTACGGTTCTCCGGTTTGTCCTTCTAAGCGCGCTCCGCTTCTGCGCGCGGGCCTGCGGCAGCAAGGAAATGTCTCTCTTTGATCGTTAACCCAGCACTTACCACCTCAGCGCGCTACGCGCGCCTCGGTGCCGTGCTGGGCTACCTTCGCGACGCGCCTAACGGCGCTGATCTTGGGTATTCGGGCCTGTTTTTTTTCGCCTTAGGTTCCCGCAAATCGTCTTCCGTCACCCGATTCCGTGCGATGTCGGCGATGCCGGCGATGACGCGCGATTCCGGCGATTCTTTACACCCCTTCAACCAAATGCCGGAGCAATCTCTTCCCTTCCGGCCAGTCGCCTAGGCCGGAGTCGCCGTTGATGTGACCAGCCGGCCCGATATCGACCAAACGGCTGCCCCAGGCGCGAGCCAGCCATCGCGCGCGGTCCATGGGAAGAAACGGGTCATTGCTACTGGCCACAAGAATCGAAGGGAAAGGCAGCGGGCGCTGCGGGATGGGAGCAAAATCTTTGATCTGGCTGGGTGCGTCTTTACTGTCGACGTCCGGGGGCGCCACCAGCAGCGCGCCTTTGATCTTGTTGGCGTCGGCGGGCGACGTCTGACACCAATGGGCGATGGCCAGACATCCCAGGCTGTGCGCGGCAAACACCACCGGCGCCGGCGCTTGCTCCACTTCCTCTTTGATCCGATTCACCCACCACTGGCGATGCGGGAACTCCCAGTCCTTCTGTTGCACGCGCAGGAAGATAGGATTCTGTTGTTCCCAAAGCGTCTGCCAGTGCCGCGGACCGGAGTTGTGCCATCCCGGAATGACAAGCACGGTTGCGGCGGCCTCGCGGGACGTCTGCCCAAAGCGGTTGGCGCAATCAAACTCGTTACGCAGTTCCTGGTTGCGCAAATTCTCCCGGATGTGGGCGAGGCGCTGCTCCAGCCGCGTCATAGCATGTTCGATGTTAGGCGTGTTGGTGAGCGCGATGTCGCGCCACATGGAGTACGGGCTGGACGCAATGCGTGTCATTTCCCGCAGGGCACGCCCGCCGATGGCCTTCACTTCGGGGTCATCCCCGAATTCATCCACCAGGGCCGCCCCAAGAGCCGTTGAGACCATCTGCGGCAAATGGCTGATCCACGCGCACAGCCGGTCATGCGGCGCGGCATCCAGCTTCAACAGCCGGGCTCCGATCTTTTCGACCAGAGCGCAAAAATCTTTTGTCTTCCCGTATTCCAGTCTCTGCTCGGGCTGCGGCACCAGCAGCCAGACGGCGTCCTGGAACAGCTTGGCCTCTGCGTTCTCCAGCCCGCCATGTTCCTTGCCCGCCATGGGATGGCCGCCTAGAAAACGCAGCGCCGCCTGACTACCGAAGACGGAGCGGGCGCGGTCCAGGATCTCTTTCTTGGTGCTGCCCACGTCCGTGATCAGGGCGTCCTTGGGTACCAGCGGACCAATCCGTTCGATGAGGTCGATAATCACGCCCACGGGCGTGGCCAGGACGATCAGGTCGCTGCCCTGGATGGCGTCCACCGGGTCCTCGCTGCCCATGTCGATGGCCCGCATGGCGCGCGCTCGATCCAATACTGCCGGCCGGTCGCAACCGATGACCCGCCCAGTGAAGCCCGCCGCTTTCAGCGCCAGCCCGAATGAGCCGCCAATCAGACCGGTGCCAATGATTGTGATTTGCTTGAAGGGCATGCTGTTCAGGACCAAACTGGCGTTTAGTGATTCTAAACGACTCCGCGGAAACTGGATACATTCAGAGGTTCTTGGTACAGTTTCGAACTTCATGGACCATGTGGCACCGGCGCCCTCGCCGGTGAAAGGCTAAGGGCCACAGCCGAGGGCGGCTGTGCCACATGGACATCGAGACGTCGAAAAAATGGACCACGGCATCGCACAAACCCTAGACCGCGATCATGCTGACCCAGCCCCTCGGTCCGTGGGCTCGAGCGTCTTGCCCTTCGGCATCACGATCTTCGTGAGCGCCTTCCTGCTGTTCCAGGTGCAGCTCATCGTCGGCAAGTATCTGCTGCCCTGGTTTGGCGGAACGGCCGCGGTGTGGACCACGTCCCTGCTCTTCTTTCAGACCCTACTATTTGCCGGCTACTGCTACGCGCACTGGCTGGTGACTCGGAATGCAGCGGGCCGGCAAGCGTGGATCCACGGCACTCTGTTGCTCAGTTCCCTGGCCCTGCTGGCGTGGCTCGGGCACGAGTGGCGGGCGCCGATCCTGGCCGGCGAGAGTTGGCGCGCGTCTGTCTGGGCTGATCCGGCGTGGCAAGTGCTGCGGATCCTGTTGATCAGCGCCGGCGTTCCCTTTTTTGTCCTCTCTGCGACCGGGCCGCTCCTGCAGGCCTGGTTCCACCGCTTGGAGCCGGATCGCTTGCCGTACCGGCTCTATGCACTCTCCAACCTTGGTTCGGCCCTGGGCCTGCTGGCGTATCCGTTTCTGGAGGAACCGCTCTTGCGTCTGACGACTCAGGCGTGGCTGTGGGCCGGCGGCTTCTTCGTCTTCGGCCTCTTCTGCGCGCTCGCGACATGGCTTTCCCGCAGGGCGCCGCTGTCGCTATCGCCGCCAGCCGTCAACGACGGCCGCCGTCACGCCCTTCCAAGTGTTCGCTTGCGTGTTTCGTGGCTGGCGATTGCCGCATGCGCTTCCCTGCTGATGGTCGCCACCACCAGCACGATTTGCCGGGATGTCGCGCCGCTTCCCCTGCTTTGGGTTGCGCCTTTGTTTCTGTACCTGCTGACCTTCGTCGTGTGCTTCCAGCGCGATACGTGGTACCGCCGCCCCATCTTTGCTCCCTTGCTCGTGGTGGCCACCGCGCTCGCCTGTTATGCGCTTGCCCGCGACGTGCGCATCACAGGAGTCCAGGAGATCGGCATTTATTGTCTCGCGCTTTTTGCCGGCTGCATGGTATGTCACGGCGAATTGGCGCGCTTGAAACCCTCACCGCGGAATCTGACGACATTTTTCCTTTTGCTTTCGGCCGGCGGCGCGCTGGGTGGGCTGTGCGCGGCGGTGGTAGCGCCGCGTATTTTCGCGGAGACCTGGGAGTATCACGTGGCGCTTTGGGGCTCGTGTGCAGTGCTGGTGCTTTCGGCTGGGTCTACTCTCCGGCGTCCTGTTCTCCGGGCCGGCGCCTATGGCGCATTGGTGTTCCTGGCGGCTACGTTAGTGGTTACGGTCGTGCTTCGCGAGCGCGGCACGATAGAGATCACGCGCAATTTCTACGGCGTGCTGCGCGTGGCCTGGGACCGCGATTACCCCAACGCGCACATTCTCGAGCTTTATGACGGGAACATCGTCCACGGCGCCCAGTTCGCCGATCCCGAAAGCCGCAACTCTCCGGAATTCTATGGAACCGAAAGCGGCATCGGCGTGGCAATTCTCCAGCATCCGCGTTATAGGGGCGCGCCGGGAGGGCTGCGCATCGGCGTGGTTGGCCTGGGCGCCGGCGCTATGGCGGTCTTCGCCAGACCCGGCGATACCGTTCGGTTCTACGAGATCAATCCGGACGTCGTGCGGCTCGCCCGTTCACACTTCACCTACCTGAGCGACAGTCCAGCCACCGTTGAAGTGGTACGGGGCGACGCGCGCATCTCGCTCGAAGAGGAGCTGCGTCGTGGCTCACCGCAGCAATTCGATGTGCTGGCGCTCGATGCCTTCCAGAGTGACGCAGTTCCCATGCACCTGCTCACCCGCGAAGCGTTCCGGACCTACTTGCAGCACCTGCGCGGCCCTGAGAGCGTCCTGGCTGTAAACGTTACCGGGTTCAACCTTGATTTGACGCCGGTGGTCCTCAGGCTGGCCAACGAGTTTGGTATGTGTGCATCGCTCCACGAGAACAGTGGCGGCGGGGGAATCTACTTGACAGACTGGATGCTGTTGACGCGTGACCCGCAGCTCGCAGCGCGGCTGGCCAAGGAGGGAGGGCAAGCCGCTCCCATCCGCCCGGGACCTCTTTGGACTGACGAAACCAGCAACCTGTTGGGCGTGATCCGATGGCGGCAGGGGAAAGACTAGGGCCGTTCGCAGGGACCGGCGACAGGCGCGAATGAAAGTAGCCCGGCAGGAACTGCCGGGTAAACGTTGAAAATTGAACAGAGTCCCGATAGGGACGGCTAATGAATCTTCGAGTGCGGTCCAACGTGACGTTCTTTGTGTCTTGAAAAAACGCCCTTGGCCCTCGTTAGCTTTCATCCGTCCCTGACGGGACTCTCCACTTCTTTGCTAACACACCCGGCAGTCCCTGCCGGGCTATTCTCAGACGCGCCTAACGGCGCTACATGCGAGCCCTCAGCCACCAACTACTTTGTTGGCGCAGGGGACTTCGGCGTAGGAGAGGGTTTAGGCGGGATGGTGATGTTGTTGGTCACCTTCTGCGCGCCGCAGTTCTTGGCGATCATCGAAGCGTTGCCCTTATGCGCCGAAACTTTGACATTGCCTTCGAGCGTGGCTTCGCCGCCATTCACCTTTGCGGTAATCCCGTCATCTTTGAGCTTGGAGTTTGCGAGTTTGTCGGTGATGCACTTCTGGACGTCGGCATCCGCCACTGGTTGTCCTTTTTTGGCGGCAAAGTAGTTCTGCGAGAAGATCCAGGCGCTGCCCAGTAGGAGCGACAAGACGATCGTCGCAAACATAATTAGCTTTCTCACTTGCATATTTCCTCCGTAGCAAGCAATCCATATTCCTGTGGCACCGGCGCCCTCGCCGGTGGAATTTAGATCCGCACAGCCGAGGCTGTGCCACAAAATTGTAGGCTTCGGTGGAGTTCTTCCTCAAGGACTCTTTTGGAACCGCGGCCGATATATGGTCAATCCACTCTGCGTCCCACGGCGGGAGCGATCACGCGCAACTCGCCCATGAGTCGCGCGAACTGTTCGGGGTACAGCGACTGGGCTCCGTCAGAGAGTGCTTTGTCCGGATCATTGTGGACTTCAATCAGCAGACCGTCGGCTCCCGCGGCGATGGCGGCGCGAGCCATGGGAGCCACTTTGTCGCGGCGTCCCGTACCGTGCGAGGGGTCCGCGACAATCGGCAGGTGGGAAAGCTTCTTTACGATGGGAATCGCGGAAATATCCAGCGTGTTGCGGGTGTAGGTCTCAAAGGTGCGGATGCCGCGCTCGCATACAATCACATCGTAGTTTCCGCCGGCCAGCAGATATTCGGCGGAGAGGAGCAGCTCCTCGATGGTCGCGGCGATGCCGCGCTTCAACAAAACCGGCTTGCGCACCTTCCCCAATTCGCGCAGCAGATTGAAATTCTGCATATTGCGCGCGCCGACCTGAAGAATGTCCGCGTAGCGCAGCATCAGCTCGATCTGGGAAATCTCCATGACCTCAGTGACCACGAGCATGCCGAACTTGTCCGCCGCTTCGCGCAGGAGTTTGAGCGCCTCTTCACCCAACCCCTGGAAGGAATACGGCGAGCTACGCGGCTTGAAGGCGCCCCCGCGCAACAGTTTTGCCCCCGACCGCGAGACTGATTCCGCCACCGCGAAAATCTGTTCCCGCGACTCTACCGAGCAGGGTCCGGCCATCATGATGACTTCGTCGCCGCCGATTCGGAGGCCATTGGCGAGCTTGACCACTGTGCCTTCCGGACGAAAACTTCGCGCCACAAGCTTGTACGGTGAACTGATGCGGTGCACTTCGCCCACGCCCGGCAGGACTTCGATATCGCGAATGTCAAACTCGCGCCGCGCTCCCACCGCGCCCAACACCGTCTGCCGCGCGCCGGTAGACCGGTGCACCTCAAATCCCATGTTGATCAGCCGCTCGATCACATGCTGGATCTGTTCTTCCGTGGCTGCTTCTTGCATGGCTACGATCATAGGGAATCGCCGTCATCGCTCGTCATCGCCGTCATCGCGCGTGATCGGGTAAGGCGATGGTCAGCGTTGGTATTAGTTTTTGTTTTCATGCTCTGGCCGTCCTTCGAGATGCACTAAAGATTGCCAAGAGTTGGTTTGCTTCATCCAGCATACGTTCTAGTTTGGTGGGCTTGATAATCCCGGAATCACGGAGAAGTTCCAGCCAAAAGACCGTCTCATCAGCTTCCTCAATTACGACACCTAGCTTGGCTATAAACTCTGCTTTGGAGCGGGCACGTCCGGCTGCTCGATAATTTGCGGCCATGCCGGTGGTGACCGCAAGATCTGATTGCCAATGATGTTGCCGGAGCGAGTCTTCGGTAATACATCAGACATGCGTATGACGCGCAACGCGAACGACTTCGTCCTATCACGCATCTCGTGATGTTGGTCAACTTTGACTGATCTCGCGTTATTCTGGTTGTTGTCCATTCCTGCCTTCCGATCTCGCGCGATGACGCGCGATGACGCGCGATGACGGCGATCACGGCGATTCTTCTCAGTCGTTCACATCCGTTTCAAACTCCGTGGGCCCTTCATTCTCGCTGGCCGGCGGCACGATCTCCGTCTTCTGGATATTGCGCATCACGTCGATGATGCGCTCGTACACGTGGCGCAGCTCGTGGTCGGGCAGCGGACCCTGGTTTGCCCGGCGCACGTTCTCGAAGATGATCTTCTCGCGGTCCGGCTCGTAGATGGGCATGCTCGTATTGCGCTTCAGCTTGCCGATCTCTTGCGCCGCGCGCGCCCGCTGGTTGAGCAAGTCCACCAGCAGGCGGTCCAGCTCGTCGATCTTCTTACGCCAGTCGGCGATATCCATAACATTCTGCCTTCTCGAACAACAGGCCCCCTGAAGCCCCAGAAACCTTAATTCATGAGTGGTAATAAAGAATAAATTAAGAATGTTAATTAAGTGAAGGGGCAAGCCACGGTGGCGCGGTGAGCTGGTTGCTTCGGCTACCATGAGTGTGAGAACACTAAATCGAAGACACAAATTGAAATCATATGGGCCATAGAACCAGAATCATGTATATCGAGCGCAAGGCTGGCAATCTCACTGGCCCTGCCAGAATCGGGCGCGTGACTTATTCAAAGACAGGCGCAACGATCTACTATCGCGGCCAAGCGTTCAGAAGCCTGAAGGGCGCCGGGTTCAAGGCCAACTACTATGATGTTGAGACTGGAGAGGAATACTGGATTTCTGGTCCTCGAAGGGATGGCTGTGATGCGCTGTATGCTACTAACATCGCCACTGAGATAGACGATGATGTGAGTCGAGAATACTGGGCGCAAATACGGGAACGACACGCGGATTTAGAGTGAAGCACTACCGCTGGCCGCCCCGCCCTTCAGCGACCGCACCAGATCGGTAACAGCCTGGGCCTCCCGTCCCGGGTTCTGCTCCACGGCCTGCACGATGGCGCTGCCCACGGCGGCGGCATCGGCGAATTCGCCGACCTGCGCGAACTGTTCCCGCGTGGAAACGCCGAAGCCGACAGCCACGGGCAACTTGGTGAACTTGCGGATTCGCCCGACCAGGTCGCGAGCATCGCCGGCCAGTTGTTTCTGCGTCCCAGTCACGCCGGTCCGGGAAACGGCGTAGACAAACCCGCCGCAGGCCTGGGCAATTTTTTTCAATCGCTGGTCAGGACTCGTGGGCGCCGCTAAAAAGATCGTGTCCAAGCGGTGCGCGGCCATCACGCGGCGGTATTCGTCGGCCTCTTCGACCGTGAGATCGGTGAGGAGCGCGCCATCCACGCCGGCAGCGTCGGCTTCCGCGCAAAAGTGTTCCAGGCCGAAACGCAAAACCGGGTTCAGGTAGGAAAACACCACCAACCCCGCTTCTGATTCCCTGCGCACCTCGCGCGCCAGCCGCAAGACATCTTCGAGCGACGTCCCTTGCTTCAGCGCGCGTTCGCTGGCCCGCTGGATGACTGGCCCGTCGGCGACCGGATCGCTGAAGGGAACGCCCAACTCGATAGTGTCGGCGCCGGCGCGAATCGCCGCGAGGACGATGTCCTTGGTTGTCTTGAGGTCAGGATCGCCGCAGGTGACATACACCACGAGCCCCGGCGTGTGTTCAAAACGAAGTCGGTTCTTTGGTCGCTCGTTCTTCACCATTTTCTGTTTGTCTCCGCGCCTCCGCGTCTCCGCGTTGAACTTCTTCCTGTTGATCATCCAAGCCGCATGTTTTCCCGCAGAATCCCAATATCCTTATCCCCGCGTCCTGAAATATTAACAATGAGAATCTCTGACTTCTTCATCTTCGGCGCGCGCTTCACGCATTCCGCCACGGCGTGCGCCGACTCCAGCGCGGGAATGATGCCTTCCATCCGCGCCAGCAGGCTTAGCGCTTCCAGAGCTTCGCCGTCAGACGCGGCAACATACTCGGCGCGTTTGGAATCGGCGAGAGCGGCGTGCTCCGGGCCAAGCATCGGATAATCCAGTCCGGCGGAGATGGAGTGGGTTGTGGCGATCTGGCCGCGGTCGTCTTGCAGGACGTAAGAATATGCGCCCTGCAGCACGCCCGGCGAGCCGCCACGAAAACGCGCCGCATGGTCGCCGAGGCGTTCGCTGCGACCGCCGGCTTCCACGCCGATCAGCTTTACGCGCTTGTCTTTGATGAACTCATGAAAGATGCCGATTGCGTTCGACCCGCCGCCGACGCAGGCAACGATGGCGGCCGGCAGTTTGCCTTCCGCCTTCAAGATCTGGGCGCGGGCTTCGCGCCCGATCACGGAGTGGAAATCCCGCACCATGGTCGGGTAGGGATGGGCGCCCAGAACGCTTCCGAGAAGATAGTGCGTGGTGCGCACGTTGGTGACCCAGTCGCGCATGGCTTCATTGATTGCGTCTTTGAGAGTCCGCGAACCGGAATCCACGCCGCGCACTTCCGCGCCCTCCAGGCGCATGCGGAAGACGTTCAACTCCTGGCGACGCATGTCTTCCAGGCCCATGTATACGACGCAATCCAGGCCGAACAGCGCGCATACTGTAGCCGTGGCTACGCCGTGCTGTCCGGCGCCGGTCTCGGCGATGATGCGATGCTTGCCCATCCGCTGCGCCAGCAGGGCTTGTCCCAGGCAGTTGTTGATCTTGTGCGCGCCGGTGTGCAGCAGGTCTTCGCGCTTCAGGTAAATCTTTGCGCCCCCCAGATGCCGGCTCAGACGCGCGGCATGAAACAAAGCCGTCGGACGTCCCGCATACTCTTTCAGAAGCCGCTCGAACTCCGCGCGAAACTTCCGGTCACGGCGCGCCTTCTCATACTCGCGCTCCAGTTCTTCGAGCGCCGCCATCAGGGTCTCAGGGACGTACCGGCCGCCATACGGGCCGAAACGTCCTGGTACTTGTTTTGCCTTCTTCACTGCAACCATGCTCATTTTTGTTCCGCCTTCCGCACTGCGGCTACAAATGCTTCCATCTTGGCCCGATCCTTACGGCCTGGCTCCCACTCGATGCCGGAAACCACGTCGACGCCCCACGGGAAAAATGTGCGTATGGCATCGCCAACGTTTCCCGGCGTCAGGCCGCCCGCGATAATCAACCTTGCCTGGCGCTCGCCCAATTGCGCCCGCGCGGCTTGCCAATCGAAGGTCTTTCCGCTGCCGGCACCCGAATCGACCAGCCACGCGCTCACCCGTCGCTCATTGCCGGCATCCAGCTGCGCTTCGAACCCTTTCTTCGCGATCAACGTCTTGATCATGCGCAAGGAATCGCGGCGGCTTCGCGGCAGACTATCGTAAACCTGCGACGCATTTTCGTCGCCGTGCAACTGAATGCCGGTCAGGGCAACCTCAGTTGCGATCCTACGGATTTCTTCCACCGTCGCGTCGCGAAAGACCCCCACGCGTTCCACGCTTTGCGGCAACTCGTGGATGATCTGTCGAGCCTGCTGCGCGGTGACGCGCCGCGGGCTGCGCGCGAAGATAAAGCCCAGCGCGTCGGCTCCGGCTTCGACCGAAGCCAGCGCGTCCTCTACCGACGTGGTGCCACAGAATTTGATCCAGGTGTGCATCAGGTTGCTCGTATGAATGTACTTGAGTTTACGCTTGGCGTTTACTGGACGGTGCCGCGCCAACTGGAAGAAGCCATGGCGGACTGAGAATACCAGCCAGCTTCCTGGAGAAGCTGTTCCAGCTTTCGCCCGGGATCTTCGGCGCGCATGAGCGCTTCGCCGACGAGAAATGCCTGATAGCCGAAAGAGTGCAGGTCCTTAATCTCGGCGCCGGTGGCGATGCCGCTCTCCGCGACGCGCAGCACATGGTTGGGGATGAGCGTGCTCAGCTCCAGGACCGTATTCATGTTGGTTTGCAACGTGCGCAAGTCGCGGCTGTTGACGCCGATGATGTCGGCGCCGCCTTCCAGCGCCCGCTGCAACTCCTGCTGGTCGTGGACTTCGCAGAGCGCGTCGAGGTCCAGGGACCGGGCGCGTTCCAGCAAGCGACGAAACGTCTCGTCGTCCAACGCGGACAGGATGAGGAGAATGGCGTCAGCGCGGCAGGCGCGCGCTTCCAGCACCTGAAAGTCGTCGACGATAAAGTCCTTGCGCAAGCAGGGCAACTCGGTCGCGACGGAGGCTTCGCACAGGTTGGCCAGCGAGCCTTGGAAGAATTGCTCGTCGGTGAGCACGGAAAGCGCGGAAGCTCCGGCGCGCGCCAGCTGGCCCGCAAGCTGCGCGACTGGGAACGAGCTCCGCAACAAGCCTTTTGAGGGCGAAGCCTTCTTGAGCTCCGCAATCACCGCGGGGCCCAGCTGCGACATAGCCAGCAGGCGCCGGCGGAAGCCGCGCGGCGTGTGAGCCGCGGCCGCCGACTCTAGCGCGCGCAGGTCAGCCTGCCCCTTGCTCCGGGCCACGCGCTCGCGCGCTGCGGAGAGAATTTCGTCCAGCTTGCTCATGACAGCAGAAGCTCTAAGTATATTTGATTTTATCCGGGAAAGGAGAGGGAAGATAGATCGGGTTAGAAATCGCCGTCATCGCCGACACCGCCGTCATCGCGCGTCATCGGCAGGGCTAAAACCCCAGTTCTAATTGCGCTTTTACGGCACGACTGATCCCGTGCCTTGATACGAACCGGACCCAGGGCAAAGGGAAGCTCGTCCCCTAGTGGAATCAAAGCCGCGATAACTTCTCTTCAGTCTACGTGTCTCCGTGGTCAGGTTTCCGATCACGCGCGATGACGGCGATGACGGGCGATCCCGGCGATTCTTACAGTTCTCCCCGCTGGTGGCCGCGCGCTTCCACCACAATACCTCCGTTGACCGTAGTCGCGCGGATCTGCGGATTGGGCCCTCCGAAGCGCAGGATCCTGCGATCGGAATCCCAGGTGCGCTCCGCGCCGTCGCAAACATCGCCTTTGCAGATGATCGAGGTATGGTTGGAGCCCGAGACTTCCACGCCGCTGCTCATGTTCTTCGGCACCACTACGACCAAGCCGCCGTTGTGAGTATGGGCCTCCAGCCCTTTGCCTTCCCAGTGCTCCGGCAGACTGAGGGAGATTCCGCCGTTCTGAACCGTGGCGTCAATGTCGCCACCACAATCCTTGATTGAAATCCCGCCGTTCTGCGCTTCCAGCGACAGCTTGCCGGTGCTTCCGCGCAGCGCGATGCCGCCGTTGTGCGCGTGGGCGGTCGCGGTTCCGGTGAAGTTGGTGAGCGAAACTCCGCCGTTATAGACGCTCAAGTCCAGCTTGGCGTCGCGCGGCGCTTTCACCAGCAGCAATGTTCCCAGCGAGTGGTGATCGTCCGATTCCGGCGCGCTGATCGAGACTTTTCCGCCCTCGACCTTCAATCTGGTCTCGGCCAGCAGTTTGCGGCCTTCCGCGTCGTCATCGACGGAAACCTGTTTGCACAGCTTCAGGGAGAAGTCCGGCTTGTCCCACGTGGTCACGCGGATTCCCCCGTTGTGTTCCGCAGTGATGGTGAGCGCCTGATTGGGAACGCTGATGTTTTCCTCGTCGCGCACCGTGGTCCTGAAGTCGTCGTTGTAGACGCGCAGGTGCTCGGAACAATCGTCGCTCGCGCTGTTATCGCTCATCGACACAGTGGAGGTATGCGAATACTTGCTTTGTGCCGCGGTATACCCGAAGCACAGGGGAAGTCCGGCTGCCAGCAGGATCAGTTTCTTCATGAACGCACCTCTCGGTTTCGGGTGGTTAGACTGGGGTAGGGACGGGCGGTTAGCAAGGAAAGGGAGGGCCCTGACCTCGGCGATACTCTTGATTCCCTCGAAATCTATATAAGGCTGTCATCCCGACCGAAGCGCCTCGAAATGGTTTTTCTCAAAAGAATCAAAGGCGCGAAGTGGAGGGACCCGACGGACCATCCCCGACCATCCTGCTACAGGGAGTTCTCCCAGTGAAGTGTCCGGGTTAGTCTTGCAGGATCAGATGCCCAACGCTCGGACAGCTCCTGTTTCGGCGTCGGGCCGTTGCAACTGGCAATTTGGGGAGAACGTCCTGCGTCGGCATGGTGAAAGACGCTCCCTCGGGGTCCCTCCACTCCGCGCCAAAGATTTCTTTCAGGGACACACTTCCGAGGCGCTCCGGTCGGGATGACACATGCAAAAGGCATGGGAGAAACCAAAAGCGTTTGGCTACCGACTCATTACCCTACGCCACCACGCCCCGGGGCTTGACGTTTTTGCGGATGAAGTCAACGATCTCGTCCATCGGCGTGCCGGGATTGAAGATTCCGGCTACGCCGGCCTTCTTCATCACTTCAAAATCCTGTTCGGGGATGATGCCACCGACCAGGAGCAGGACGTCATCCATCTTGTTCTTGTGCAGCAGCTCGTTCACGCGCGGCACGATCGCGTTATGGGCGCCGGAAAGAATGGAGAGGCCGATAACGTCCACGTCTTCCTGTAGCGCCGAGCTGACGACCATCTCCGGCGTCTGGCGCAGGCCGGTGTAGATGACCTCCATGCCGGCGTCGCGCAGGGCACGGGCAATGACCTTGGCGCCGCGGTCGTGGCCGTCAAGGCCCGGCTTGGCGACGAGGACGCGGATTTTGCGGTCGGTAGACACTGACTCTAGATTTTAGCAAAAGCGGGTCAACCACAAAGGACACGAAGGAACACAAAGAACCGGCTAATTTCTTCGTGAACCTTTGTGTCCTTTGTGGTTTGAATTCTTCCCAACCGGAAACTCCAGACTCCGCCACAGATACCAGCAGGCATAGCTGCAGTACGGATGCCAGTTCACGGCGAGTTTTTCAATGTGTTCCGGCTTGGGCAGGGCGCGCTTTCCGTAGTGGCGCTGGATGGCGGTGCGCACGCCCAGATCGCCGACGGCCAGCACGTTGGGCCGGCGCAGCGCGAAGATCAGGAACATGTGCGCCGTCCACACGCCAATGCCCTTAATGTCTGTCAGCGCCACGATGACCTCTTCATCCGTCATGCCGGGCAGTTTGGCAAAATCAACTTTACCGTCGAGGGCGTGCTCCGCCAGATCGCGTATGTAGCCGATCTTCTGCTTCGACAACCCAGCGCGGCGCATCTCGCCCACGTTCAGCCCCTGGATCGACTCCGGCGTCAGTTTGCCGCCGGCAGCTTCCTGCAGGCGCCCATAGATCGTCAGCGCGGCCTTGGTGCTCAACTGCTGGAAAACGATAGCACGGGCGAGGGCCTCAAACGTCGGCTCGCGATAAGTAAGCTTGGGCGGGCCAACCCGCTCGATGATCGAAGCCAGGATGGGATCGGAGGATTTGAGGTGGATGTGGGCTTTTTTCATAGACGGTTATTCGACGCGAAATTGGCCATGGAGGTTCCAAATTATGTGTCGCGCCTCTGGCGCTCGCCATCTGCGCTCCCCAACGGCCTGTGCAATCACCCAACCATTCTTTGCAAAGGTTGACAAAATATATAAAACACTGAGGTCCGCTTGGCGTCAATGTAGTGGTGCGCGGGTGATGCGCATTACAAACGCAGCCAACATGTCCAGGTACGATTCGCTCTGAGGACAGCGGCCTTGCGGGGAGACCCGATGATGCGAATCAAACAACAGATGATCCTATGGAAGATTCTTTGTATCACTCTTATTTTTGGCTTTGTGGCGGCCCTGAGCACGAGCGCGCAACAAACCGCGCAACCAGTCCAGACGGCAGCTCCAGCATCCGCCAGCAGCGCCGCCGTTGTTCCAGCGCCATCCCAGCCCAAGGCGCTCCTCAAAGTATTCATCTCCAACCTGCCCAGCGAGGAAGAGCCCGGAATCTCTGACAGCGCCGTCAAAACATACGACAGCTTCTACGCGGCCATGAAGCGGGCTGGGCAGTATGAATTGGTGTCGGACCCAGCCCAGGCCGATTTGCTGTTCCAATTGATCTATGCCAGGCCATGGCACTGCGTAATGGGTTTTGGGACTATAGAAGATCCGACTCGGTATCGCGAGACCGAGGAGTTTGATCCAGCCATTGCAGTGACCGCCTTGGACCGCAAGACCCACGCCCTATTAGCAACACATGACACGGATCTCAAGCAAAAGCAGAAAACGTGGGACAAGAATTTTGAGAAAGCGATTGAGACTCTGGTAGAGCTCATGGGGACGGGCCTGATCCCGAAAGGGGCCGCGGTCACCTTGCCGGGAAAGCCGAGCCCCGCTCCAGCACCGTCTCCACTCGGCGCTGCCACAACGCTATTTATCGCCAACCCCGTCGTCGACAGAACTCAAATGATGAAAAACCCCCAGGACTTATACACCCAGGTGTCCTTGGCCATGAAGAGTTGGGGACGATACAAACTGGTGTCCAATGTCGCTGATGCGGACCTGGTCGCAGATCTGGCCGTCACGCAACCTTGGGGCCCTAAGTGCGAGGACGCCGAATCTGCATTTGGTCCCAGCAGACAAATTGAATTGAGGATCACAGACCCCAAAACCAACACCCTGATATGGGGTTTCGCCGAGAGCCTGTGGAACTCGCACGATTTATTTTCCAAGCACAGATTTGGTTCCTCACAGAGCGATCTGAAGCGGACGTCCGTCTCTCTTGTGAAGCAGATACGCGAGCTCACGGCCAGAGCTGACGCGGCGGCAGGACATCAAGCATCGATTCCTCAAGCCTCAAGCCACTAGCCCGCGAACCCGACAGGGAAACTTATAGAGAATGCCTGCGGGCAGCGCTAACGAGACGAAGCATTCTCGGGGTCCTCGACTCCGCGCCCTTCAGCAGGAAGGCACCACAGTTGTCGACGCGCTGCGCTCGGGATGACAGTCAATGGAACCGATTACGGCGATCACGTTGCGATTCCGCGCGATCCCGGCGATTCTACGTAATGCTCACTTCCTCATACGTCCCATACACCTCGCGCAGGGCTTCGCAAATCTCGCCGACCGTGGCGTAGGCTCGGACGCAGTCGACGATGAAGGGCATGGTATTGGCGTCGCTGGTGCGGCCGTCATTCGGTACAACAGGCTCTTGGGAAGCCGCGCGCTTGAGAGCATCGAGGCGTCGGGCGACTTCGGCGTTGTCGCGGCGGGCGCGCAGGGCCTTGAGTTTCGCCGTCTGGCGCTGGGCCACCGATTCGTCGATGTACAGGATCTCCGGCTGCTTTTCTTCGATGCTGAACTCGTTGGCGCCCACGATGATCTTCTCTTTGGCTTCAACCGCGCGCTGGTACTGGTAAGAAGCCTCGGCGATTTCCTTCTGCGGGTACCCGTTCTCAATGGCGCGTACCATGCCGCCCATGGCGTCCAGCTTGTCAAAGTAATCGAACGCGCCTTTTTCCATGTCGAGCGTAAGTTTTTCGACGAAATACGATCCGCCCAGCGGGTCCACGGTCTGCGCCACACCGGATTCATAGGCGATGATCTGCTGGGTGCGCAGCGCGATGCGGGCAGCCTCGGCCGTCGGCAGTGCCAGGGCTTCGTCGTAGGAATCGGTATGCAAGGATTGCGTGCCGCCCAGCACCGCGGCCATGCCCTGGATCGCCACGCGGGCAATGTTGTTCATGGGCTGCTGCGCGGTCAGCGAAACGCCTGCGGTCTGGGTGTGGAAGCGCATCAGCCAGGTGCGCCGGTTCTTGGCGCCGAAGCGGTCCTTCATCAGCCGGTACCAGATCTTGCGCGACGCACGGAACTTGGCGATCTCTTCGAAGAAATCGTTGTGGGAGTTGAAAAAGAAGCTCAGGCGGGGGCCGAACTCGTCTACATCGAGCCCGCGGCGCCGAGCCCACTCCACGTACTCCACGCCGTCGTAAATGGTGAAAGCCAGCTCTTGAAGCGCCGTGGAGCCGGCTTCGCGAATGTGGTAGCCGCTGATCGAGATGGTGTTGAAGCGTGGAGTAAACTTCGATCCAAACTCAAACGTGTCGATCACCAGGCGCATGGAAGGCGCGGGCGGATAAATGTATTCCTTCTGCGCGATGTATTCCTTCAGGATGTCGTTCTGAATGGTGCCGGAGATTTTCTTCCAGTCCGCTCCCTGTTTTTCGGCGACTACCAGGTACATGGCCCACAGCACTGACGCCGGCGAGTTGATGGTCATGGAAACGGTGGTCTTTTCGAGATCGATGCCGCTGAAAAGGATCTCCATATCCTCAAGCGAATCGATAGCCACGCCGCACTTTCCGACTTCGCCTTCGCTGGCCGCGTGGTCGGAGTCGTACCCCATGAGCGTGGGAAGATCGAAAGCTACGGACAGTCCGCCACCGCCGTGCGCAAGAAGGTACTTGTAGCGCTCGTTGGTTTCCTCCGGCGACGCGAAGCCGGAGAACTGGCGCATGGTCCACAGCTTGCCGCGGTAGCCGCTGGAATGGATGCCCCGCGTGTAGGGCGGCTGGCCGGGATAGTTCAGGTAGGTCTCGGCGTTCCAGTCCCCCGGAAGATCGGCCTGGGTGTACAGCCGGCGCATGGGCACGCCGCTGATGGTGGTGAACCGGGCCTGGCCATTCTCGTCGAGGTTCACACCGCTGGCGGCGCCGATGGGCTTTTCCGGAGCCTTCTCCAGCGTGTGCGCCAACGTGCTCTCCGCCCAGTGCTTCTCGGACTCGGAGGGGTGACGGCCTTCAAAAATCTCGCTTACAGGACTTTCAGCGGTGCTGCTCGATTCTGTCTTCTTCTTGGACTGATCTGCCATATGAGCTGAATTCAATGATAGAAGATGGGCAAAACCTTTGGCAATTTCCTCGAGCGAGAGCCTTGTGGCACCGGCGCCCTCGCCGGTGAGAACCTATTCACCACAGCCGAGGGCGGCTGTGCCACACGATCACTCCTCGTCGTCCAACGCCAGCCAATCGAGCGCTTCCCCCCGGCCTTCAAACAGCTTGAGAGGACGTTTGGTCAACCTCACGACCGTCTGGTACGCGAAAAAACGCATGCCTGTGATTCCAATGAGCGCGCCGCGCACGACGTAAGGCCGGTTCTTGGTTACCAACTCCGACATCACCTTCACGGTTTCTCTGCTGAACTCGGCTCCTTCCAGGTTGTTCAGCGTGCGCACTGACTTCAGGTCCTGGTTAGAGACGATGCGCCAACACTCGGCGGCAATGGCCCGCACAATCGGTAGATTTGCTCCCTTGGAGTCAATGGTCAAGATGCGCTTGCCTTTATGTTCGACAAATTCCAGGCGCTTGGCGGCAATGGGGTGCGCGTAGTGGTAAAACTCCGCCGAATCCCAAGGCAGTGTAGAAATGTCTCGGCTCACGGGAGGCTCCGCAGACGGCCAATGGCACTGCTCGTCGTCTTCCTTTGCGTCTCTTGCGTGAAGTCTAACTTGGCTCCGGGGAGGGAACAAGTTACTAGTTGATCTCAGGCGGCACAACATTAAGGCCGAAACATGACCTTCGTCGCGCGTTCGACTCTATGCCGGTCTATCCGCAAGTCCACCTAAAGAAAGTCATCCGGGATCGGGCCCAGCGCCTGGCTCAGTTCGCCTTTTTCAGCACCGCCATGTTCTTCTCGTCCACCATGATCTCGCCAAACAACCTCTTGAGCTGGTCGATCTTCTCGAGGGGGACAGTCGTGGCCCGCATCTTGTAATCGCGGCTGTACTTGAGCACGTTGCCGATGTCTTCGGTCTTGCTCGTATATTCGGCAAACGACGGCGTGGCATGCGCGGGAGCGGGTAACTCGTCGACCTTATAGCCTTCGGGCAGCGTGATTTCCACGCGTTCGGTACGTGAGAAGGGAGCGTAAAACTCGTACGGGTAATGGCGGGGCTTGCTGGCATCGAAACCGCCCGCCATTTCGCCGATCACGTGAGGACGAACCAGTAGCAGGGGCCCTGCATTCTTCGCATAGTGATCCGAAGTGAACTTGTAGCGGATGATGAATTCCTTCTCGATGTCCTCCGTGTTGACCAGGTCAAAACTGTCGATCTTGAAGCTGCCGATGGTTGGTCCCCAGAAGTGCTCGAGGATCTTCTTGCGGTCGTTGTGGCTTTCGTTCTGGAGGTATTCGCGGGCGGCCATGGCGGAATATCCAGTGCGGACTTCCTCGATTTCGCCCTGCAAAGTTCCGTCAGGCAGAAGCTTGACGTGCGCCGTGCGGTTGATGGCGTTCCGCTCCGGAGCGCTGACCGGCAAATGGATCAGTTCGCCGCCGTTATCCGTGACCAGGAGAGCGTAACTGTCCTGCTCGTAAGGCGGAAGGTCGCCGAAAGGAACAAACTCGTTGGTGGGATCGAAAATCAGCAAGTGGCCCAGCTTGGGATGTTCGTAAACGGCCGGCAGTGCTTGGGGATAACTGGCTTCAGGAAGCTGGATGGCCAGGATCACGTGGTTGAATCCCAGGTTGGGCGGCGTCTTCTCCGTGAAGATGCCGCGGTCATCGTGAACGGGCATATAGAAAGACTTCACGCCGATCTGGGCCAGCATCGCGGCCAGGACCGTGGCTTTGTCTTTGCAGTCGCCGTAGCGATGCGCGAATACTTCGGCCGCAGGGTGCGGCTTGAGGCCTCCAATGCCGATTTCGATCGCTGCGTAGCGGACATCGCGTTGCGCGAAGCGGGCCAGGGCCTTCATCCGGTCAAACATCGGCATGGTGGCCGGAGCCAGTTCTTGTACCTTCTGTTGCAACGTGGGGCTGGGCTCGCGGGTGCCGGCGGTCAGTTGCGCGTGCCACAGCGCCAGGTCATTCCATGACCTGAATGTCTGGCTCTTGACTTTATCGGAGAAGAAATTCACAAGCAGAGTGGCAGCCAACGCCCGGTACGGCGGTTCATTGTATTCAGTTTCGATCCGGGGCAAGTCCTTCAACTCCCACACATAGCTTCCGTTCTGGATCAACGGATCCTGAGGAGCATGGTTGATCCATTGCGCACTGTATTCCCAGCCAGGAGGCAGGCGCAGGGCATATGAGGAACGCTCTACGGGAATTCTCTCCTGGAAGAAACAGAAATCCTGAAACACGTAGGGCCGTTTTTTGCGCTCGTACTCAAAGCCGACGACGGTGCCTACCTCGGCGCCGGGAAGAATCAGGACTTTCACCTTCTCATCCGAGAACACTTCATAGCTGGTAAGGCTTCGTTCGAAGCTGTCCTTCTCCTTGGCTTCATACTCCTGCCCTTGGGCTGTAATGCTCCAGCCACGGAAAGAACTGATCTTGGTTTCAGAATCGAAGTCGAGCTGGTATTCGGCATAGTGCCGGCCTTCAGGACGCAGGATCCTGTAGGCAATCCGCTCATGGGTAACGATCTCGCCGCTGTTCTGGACCGTGGTTTCCTGGTTATCCAGAAGCACTACGGCGTTGGCATCGTCAGCGTATTTCTTCTGAGGCTGTTGGGCCAAGACGCGCAACCAGTCAGGCGTGCCCGCCGCAGCCAGCGGCACGCTCAAACCCGCCACCAAGAAGGCCGCCAGGCACCTAATTGCTCTTCTGTGCATGGACACCTCCTTTTTGCAAGACCGACTGCTGTTCGTCGCCGGCCTGCACTTTGCTGAAGAAATCCTTGACCGTCGGATAATCGCTGACGAGGAAGATGAATCCACCCATAGCCAGAGCGCGTTGCGCGCGCACCCGCACGCCGTCAGACTGGATCAGAGTGCGATAACTACTGAACGGCGTTTGTACTTCCTGCGCCTGCGGCAAACTCTCCACAGAGATCCCAGGAGGCAGCGTGACGTTCACATCGTCCCATTCCCTGAATCCGTATGGGAAATAAACGGGATACTTGCGGTCAGCATGCTTGAGAGCGTCGTTTTGTTTGGTCAGGAAGAGCATGGAAGGCACGATCAAGCGCTTACCCACGACGGAGCCGTAGGCGGGGAGCTCCACCTCAAAGCGCGCCATTAAAGGCTCTTCCGGCGCCTCCCAGCCATCAACCGATTCTACCTTGACGATGGCGCCGCTCGGGAGCCAGGTGCGCAGCTCGTCTTCCAAATCCTTCCTGCGTCCCGCTTCATCGGAATTGATGGCATCGATCCGGCGCTGCAGCGCCGCCTGCCCGGTGAAATAGACGGTGACCTCACCCTTGGCGTTTCCTTCGCCGTCCAGCTGGAGGCTGGCGATACGGCGTGTAAGAGACTTGTCGGGAGTTGCCGGCGGCAAGGTGATGAAGGTCCCGCCATTCTTGTCCAGCTTGAGGGCGGGCACCGTACTGTTCATCCAGCGAAGGGAGCCGTAGGGGCAGAATTTTGCGCCCGGCTGCAGATAAACATCGTTGTCGCCAATCTTGACGTCAGCCAGTTCGATCGGTAATTGCGATTCGGACGGATAGTCCTTTGAAAAAAACCTGTGGCTGCGGTCGGAAACCCTTACGATGGAGGCCGTAAACCCGGCACTGCGAGCCATCGCAACAAGCGTCTCAGTGATGCCGTTTTGGTATGCGTATCCGCGTTTCAAGACGTCGCTCACGTTCTCAGGCTCTTTGATTTTTTCCTTTTTCAGCTCCTTCTCGCTGAGCCTTGGCTCATAGCTTAGGTTTCTGATCTGCTGGGCGCGGGCATAGAGCTTGCGCAGCTTCTTCTCTGGATCGGTCTCGTTTCCGATGGCCTGTGCGGCGGCTTCCCTGGCTTCCTTGTGGTTGCCGATGAAATCTTCCACCCATCGATATCTTCTTTTGCCGATTTCTTCCCAGAATTTATCGCCGGTTTTGAAGTCGAATTCGGAATAGAAAAAACGAACCGCGGACATATAGTTTTCTGTCGGAGGCATGTTCGCTTCGGACTCAAAAGCCGGGACATCGTACACTTCCATCTCTACCACGTTACCTCTGACGCTTGGCATCTGGTCCTTTAGATTCATCACGATCCAATTGATCCGCCCCAGGATATGTTCGTTTCCTTTGAAGGTAAAACTCTGTCGCACAGTGTAGAGACGATGCTGCACGATCCACTGCGCTGAGGACATTCTTTCGCTCGCTGACCAATCGCTCTTGAACTTGTACTCAATGATGCTGCCCACGGTCACATCAGGGATGGCCAATGCGCGGTAGGACCACTTGATGCCTTGTCCCTTATAAACCGTATTGTCAAAGACCCTCCCCGTGAATTCCACAATCGAGCCGTCTGGGTGAATGGTGCGGGCTTTGAGATCGCGGATGGATACTCCGGGCAGGGTCTGGATCTCCACGTCGGCCTCACTCTTACCCTGCTCGTTCAGCACCTTGATCCGGTGATACTCAAACTCGGTTTGCGCGTTTTCGTCGATATAGTTGGCGTGGTAGAGCTGGATGGCGGAAGCGCCGGGGTTTCCGGGGACCTGGTCAATCTTCTGGTCTTGCTCGGTGATAGGCAGCCAATCCTCCCTTTGCGCGGAGGCGATTGCGGAGACTCCACAACAAACCAACAGAAAACAGCATCGCAGCAGTCGCATGAAAGAACCCTCGATTGGGAATGGCGTGGATTGCTAGCTTTGGCCAGAACCTGATCAGACTATATTTCAAAGGTCAGGACCTTAGCCTACAAGGAACGGCCTAGCGAGATTACCTTAAACGCCGTAACACTAGCCTGCTCGATTTATGAGTCCGGGCTGCTTGTTGCGTGGAGCGCGCTGTGGATGAGGCTTTGAGTTCGATGTGACAACCGCTCGAAAAAATGACAAAGTGTCGACTATGCGCGAACCAGGACTGAGAACGATCTGCATTTGACTGGGGTTCGAGAGCATTGCCCTATTTCTCATGACTACGGCAGGCTGGCTACGAAAGAGGAATGAAAGCTACTTTGACGGTTTCAGAACCGCGGTGCTGCGTTCATCGCTTGCGATAATCCGGTAGAACTTCTTCAGTTCTTCGGCCTTGCTGACCGGCACGCTCAGCTCCTTAACTTCGAAAACCCGCGTGT
>DATFQZ010000012.1:0-16728 GCA_035263765.1 Candidatus Angelobacter sp.
GGGGGTTCGTTGGCAAGGCCCGGTTCTCGCCTCAGAACCATTCGTCGCAAGGATGACGCCAGAAATGGACCCCGTGCCGACATGTCCTAGTCTCTCTTTGAAGAGTCTGAGGGAAAGGTTACCCCGCGGGCGCGTACATAATCGGCAGAGTCGGAGTCTTGCTTCCCCCGACGGGCTCAACAGTAACAGCAAACCCCTTGGCTTCTACGCCCGGAGCTTCCGTGGTATCCAGCATCATGCCGTTGCCTTTGCTGTTGATAGGGAAAGTTCCGCAGGGCACAGGCGGGCCGCCTGTGGCGGGAAGGATCCAGAGCTGGTAGACCTTGTCGTCGGGGATCGGCGCCAGGTTGCTGGCCAGGAGCAGGATGTGTCCTTTATCTTTCTGGTAAATCGTCTTGATGTGCGCGGGCGACGCGGGCTTTGCGGCGACCAGGGTCATGTGCTGGGCATTGGGATCAGTGAGCATCGCCAGCACTTCTTTGGCGTGCGCACTCTGCCGCTGTTCTTCCCGTAAATTGACCGCAAGTCTGACGTTCGCATCTTTCAGACGCTGGATTTCCAGGAGCAACCCCAGGCTGGTGATAGCCAGCACCGCCGCAATCGCGGCCGGCACCAGCGTAAGCCGGCGCGGGTGCAGCCTATAAACCGCGGATGCATCTGCGGATTCGGTCATCTCCCGTTGCTCCTCAGAGATTGCCTCTTTGAGCCGGTCGCGAGAACGCTGCGGCGGCTGTGGTCCGGTAGCCGACAGCGCGAGCAAAGCCAGGTCGGCGCGCAGGGCTTCGAGTTCGCGACGGCATTCGCCGCACGTACCGAGATGCGCTTCCAATTCTGGACGCTCCTGGTCCTCGAGCGTGCCCATGGCGTAGAGCGCCAGGTCTTCCGCGAATTGTGCGTGGTCCTTCATCGGAAAGCTTTTCTCACCGCCAGAAGCGCGGAACGTATACGGGTCTTCACCGTGCCCAGTGGTTCGCCCGTCTTGCGGGCAATTTCAGTATGGGTCATGCCTTCAAAAAAGGCCATTTCCAGAGCTTGGCGTTGTTCCTGGGGGAGGCTAGCAAGCACGCTGCGGACTTTTTCCAACGCGAGCCTCCGGGCTGAGCCGTCTTCGAGGTCGACACCGCTGGAGATGGGCAGCTCGTCAATGTCTTCCTGTTGCGGGCGCTTACGCACCACATCGATGGCCCGGTTGCGGGCGATCACGGCCAGCCACGGCGCCAGCCGTCCGCGCTCGGCGTCGAAAACCTGCGGGCGCCGCCAGAGCTGCAGGAAGACTTCCTGCAGGACGTCCTCTGCCGCGGTGGTGTCGGCGAGCACGCGCAGGGCCACGCCATAGACAATGCCCGAATAGCGGTCGTACAGATCGGCCATGGCGTTTGCGGCATCCTCTCCCTTGGCGCGAAGCCGGGCGATCAGAGCTGCGTCGTCCTGTGAATTGGGCGGTCCGGTGCCAGCCAAGCGCTCTCGCTTTCTCTAAGTACGGTGCCTGCCGCCGAGCGGATTGGAAGAATCCCCCAAGCCGGCCAAGATACAAAAGGATCGATGGCTTACCTATTTTGCCGCTGGCTGATCCGCAGGGGCAGGCGCAGCAGGTTTTTCAAATTTGGCGTCAGCGATGGGCACGTTCTGTTGCATTCCCGTCACCTGGATCGTAAACCGGCCGAGCGGGCGAGCCACCGTCCATTGGAAGGGAAGTTTTACGCCGCCCTCGCTGCGATAGTCGGCGTAATCCACTTGTGTAGGATTGCGCCCCACCGGCGTCTCCGCATAGCGGATCGTACGCAACAGAAGACCGGATTCCTTGTCAAAGAAGAGGCGTAGCGGCGGCTTTCCCTCTTTGAGCCCGATCAGCTGAAGCACTTCGTGGGCGCCGATTTTCTCCGCCGGGCGCACGCGCAGCTGTGTAAACATCTTTTTGATCTCCAGCGGCAGGTAGAACGTTGCGTCAAAGCTGAAAGCATCCATTTCCTGGGTACTCATATCGTGCGGAGATCTTCCGCCCGGATTCCCGAGCCATCCGGCGTGGCCGTCAAAAGCCGTGACGTTGTCGCCGTTGGGAGTGTGCACCCTGGAAAGTCTCTTGTTGGGAGCCTTGGCCAGGACTTCCACCGCGAACTGTTGTGCGCCGAAGCTGACCGTGCCTTGCATGATGCGGGTGCTGATCTTCTGCAGAGCGTCCGCGCCGCCTACGGCTTGAAGGTACTTATCGAGAACCTGATCGGCGGAGGGCAAAGCCGGCGCCGCTGCCTCAGTCCGCGCCTCGGGCCGTTTGGGCTCTTCGTCGGCGATGATGGGGATAGCAACCGGGCGTTCCGCGCCGTGATGGCACGAGTAGCACGTCATTTGACGCTCGCCCTTAAAGTGGTTCTTGTTGATGGCCATCTGCATCTCGATCATCGTGCGCGCCGTTTGTTTGGACTTCTTGTCGTCTTTATCGAACTCATTCCGCACGTGGCAGAACTCGCATTCCACGCCGAGCGAATTGCTGATGAACTGCATGGCCGGTATCAGTTGATCGGCGGGCGTGCCTTTCAGCACTTGAATGTTCTTGAAGGCTTGCTCGGCGGTCTTTTCCGTATCTCCAGCCGCCGGAGTGGCGGGATTCTGCGCTTGCGCGGGAATAAGCGCTACCCAGCTGACCATGAACATCAGAGCAAATAAAAGATTGATAAGAGCGTTTTTCATCCCGTTCCCTCAGGTGGATTGTGAACGGCAGTGTATATGATCAGCCGCAGAATGCAAACCTTTCAACAGCAGAAAAGGCCGGCTGTCGTGGTACCATTTTCGGCCATGCGAACCAGAACGACCGCTCTTGTCTTGTCCTTCCTATTCTTTTCCTCCTTAGCCGTTGCTGACACCGCCGATTTCAGTATCAAGAAACTGGGTGACGGAGTTTACGCCGCGCTCGCCGTTGACGGCAAGAAGGCCGGCAGCAACGCGGGTTTCGTGGTGGGCACCAATGGCGTGCTGGTGGTGGACACGTTTACCGATCCCGCGCCGGCGCGCGACCTGCTTGCC
This sequence comes from Candidatus Angelobacter sp., assembly GCA_035263765.1. GTDB lineage: Bacteria > Acidobacteriota > Terriglobia > Terriglobales > Acidobacteriaceae > Angelobacter. The sequence continues at coordinate 3,019 of DATFQZ010000012.1, forward strand.
GAAATACGCAAGGTCACCAACCTGCCGATCCGCTTTGTCGTGAACACGCACTATCATTTGGACCATACCGGCGGCAACGCCGTATTCGCCGAGGCCGGCGCGACGATCCTGGCGCAGCGCAATCTCCGCGATTGGCTGCGCACCGAGAACCTGAAGTTTATCGATCCCAATCCCAAGCCGGAAGACAAGGCGCGCATGGAGGCGCTGAAGGCACGTGTGGAGTCGCTCACCTTGCCCGACATGGTCTACAGCGACGCCGTGGACATTTATCTTGGCTCACGCCTGATCCAGGTTCGCTACCTGCTGGGCCACACCGGCGGCGATTCCGTGGTGATTGTGCCTGACGCCAATGTCGTCTTCGGCGGCGACCTCATCTGGCAAAAGCACCTGCCGAACCTGATCGATGCCACCACCAGCGACTGGGTCAAGACGTTGGAGAAGCTGGAGACCGATCATCCTTCGGCCACATTCGTCTCCGGTCACGGCGACCTGGCCACTCCGCAGGACGTACGCGACTTCCACGATTACCTGGTCGCGCTGCGGGAAGCCGTGGGCCAGGCCCAGGCCGCGGGCAAGTCGGGGCAAGAACTCGTGGACACCGTCTCACCACAACTGAAGGCCAAGTACGGCCAGCTTAGCTTCCAAGGCTTTCTGCCACGCAACATCCAACAGACCGCGGCCGAGCTTGCGGGAACGAAAAAGGTACCAACACCCGCTCATCAGGGCGCTGGATAACTGTCTGAAAGAATCAGAGGTAGGTTCATGAAAGGTGCACAAGAGAGCCTCTCCCGTCTTAGCAGATGGAATGCATTGCTGGCAATAGTCCTGCTGTCATGTCTTGCCGCGAAGCCTGCAGCTTCCCAGTCTCCGACTGCTCCGGTTGCGCGCCAGGACAATGTCAAAGAGGAAATCCACGGGGTCGAGATCGTGGATCCCTATCGCTGGCTGGAGGACCAGGACAGCCAGGAGACGCGCAACTGGGTCTCCGCGGAGAACACCTATACTCACGCGCTTCTGGATGGACTGCCCATGCGCGCCGGCATCCGTAAACGGCTGACGGACATGCTGTACCACGACACCATGGGTGCCCCCCTTCAAGAAGGCGGTTATTACTTCTTCACGAAGAAAGGCGCTGACCAGGACTTGTCGAGCATCTACCGTCGCAAAGGGCCTAATGGCCAGGATGAGCTGCTGATTGATCCCAATCCGATGAGCGCAGACCACACAACCAGCGTGGGAATGTTAGGCGTAACCCCGGATGCCAGTCTGATGCTCTACGCGGTGCGCCGCGGCGGCGAAGACGAGACCGAGATTCGCATCCTTGATTTGAGCACTCACCGCGATCTGCCGGACGTTTTGCCTCGAGCTTTATATCTGGGCACATCGTGGAAGAAAGACAAGAGCGGTTTCTTTTACACGCTGGGTCATCGTGATATCGGTAAACGGATTTATTACCACGCCTTAGGTTCGGATCCGGCGAAAGACCCCATGGTCTTTGGGGAAGGCTATGGTCCCGATACATGGCTGGGCCCGCGAGTCTCCGAAGATGGCCGTTATCTTCTGATTAACGTCCAAGCGGGATGGGCGAAGAACGACGTCTACATCCAGGATCTTGCGGGAAATGGCCCGATCCGCCCGCTCATTACCGGAATCAACGCGCACTTCAATCCGCAATTTGCCGGCGAGACGCTGTTCGTCCAGACTGACTGGCAGGCGCCGCGCAACCGAATCCTCAAAATCGATCTGCGAGACCCGAAGCCTGAGAAGTGGCAGGAGATCGTGCCTACGGCGGCGGACGCGATTGAGAGCTTCTCGGTGATTGGCGGCAAGCTCTTTGTCAACTACCTGCACAACGTCACCTCCCACATCGCCATCTTCTCGCTGGAGGGAAAACCGCAAGGCGAGGTACAGTTGCCGTCCTCGGGCTCAGCCGGACTCTTCGGCCGCTGGGACCGCGACGAAGGCGTCCTCTCCTTTTCGTCGTATACGACTCCTGCTTCCACCTATCGCTACTCGGCTTCATCGGGGAAGCGCGACCTGTGGTTCCGCAGTCCCATACCCTTTGAGTCGGATCGCTATGAGATGGAACAAGTCTGGTATTCCTCCAAGGACGGCACACACGTCCCCATGTTTCTGGTCCATCGCAAAGGACTCAAGCCTGACGGGCAAACGCCAACCATCCTTTATGGCTACGGCGGGTTCAACGTAAGCCTGACTCCGAATTTCAACTCCACGGCAGCCTGGTGGGCGGAGCAGGGTGGCGTTTACGCCATCGCTAATCTGCGCGGTGGCGGAGAATTCGGCGAAGCCTGGCACAAGGCCGGCATGCTCGATAAGAAACAGAATGTTTTCGATGACTTTATCGCCGCCGCGGAGTGGCTGATCAAGAACAAGTACACCAATCCGCAGAGACTGGCCATCTGGGGCGGAAGCAATGGCGGTCTGCTGGTAGGAAGCGTGACCACGCAGCGGCCGGACTTGTTTCGCGCCGTTATCTGCGACCACCCGGACCTCGACATGGTGCGTTACTACAAGTTCACCAAGAACAACAACCCGCCCGCGCTCCTCGAATACGGCAATGCAGCCGATCCCGCTCAGTTCAAATTCCTCTATGCCTACTCGCCCTACCAGCACGTGCAGGCGGGAACGAAGTACCCGGCCATGCTCATCACCAGCGGCGATGCCGATACGCGTGTGCCGCCCGAGCAGGCCCGGAAAATGGCAGCGAGACTGCAGGCTGCCACCAAGTCAGGCTTGCCGGTCATGTTGCTGTATGACAGCAAAGCCGGCCACTCGGGCGGAAGGCCTTTCAGCCAGGTCGTGGACGAGCAGTCGCTCAAGCTGTCGTTTCTGGCATCGCAGTTAGGAATGAAGCAATAAACCGCGGGCAGAGAGGTCTTCACCCTGCAATCCCGAGCGCTTCGCGAGGGATCCATATGTTCTAAAGTACGGTTTGGGTTTGGCCACACGTAAGAGCATCGTTCTGATAGGGATCCCTCCCTTCGGTCGGGAGTTAGGGAGGTAAGTCTGCTCGAGGCTCACACTCTACTCTTTGGAAAGAGCCGATAGAAGTTCTCTGCCGTCCGCTGGCCGATCTCTTCTTTTTTTGCGCCTCTTAGTTGCGCGATGGCTTCCGCTGTGTGGACCACGAACGCGGGCTCATTGCGCTTGCCACGGTGTGGCAGCGGCGCCAGGAACGGCGAATCGGTCTCGATCAGCATGCGGTCCAGCGGCACCTGCTTGGCCGCGGCGCGGATATTCTCGGCTTTGGGAAAGCTGACGTTGCCCGCGAACGAGACGTAGAAGCCCATATCCAGCGCGGCTTGAGCGTGCTTCCAATCGCCGGTAAAGCAGTGCAGGATGCCGCCCAGGCCGCTGGAAGCCCAGTGGTCGTTGAGCATCCGGATGGTGCCGTCCCAGGCGTTCTCGCTGTCGTTGGAAGGACGACAGTGGATCACGATGGGCAGCCGCGCCGCGCGGGCTTGTTCCATCTGCCGCCGAAAGACTTCCTGCTGCACCTCTCGCGGCGAATGATCGTAGAAGTAATCCAGGCCGATCTCGCCCCATGCCATGATCTTAGGGTGTTTGGCGAGCTGCTCCATTTCCGTGTAGTCGCTTTCGCCCGCCAGTTTGGCTTCATGGGGATGGATGCCCAGCGTGGCGAAGACCCAATCATGCTGCTCGGCAATCTTGATGGCGCAATCCAGCGTTCCCGGCCCGGTGCCGCTGCCGATGGCCAGAATCCGCTCGAGGCCGGCGCCGCGTGCGCGCTCGAAAACTTCTGCGCGGTCGACATCAAATTTGTGGCCTTCCAGATGAGCGTGGGAATCGATGTACAAGCGTTCGCTCCTCGAATGTACGCGATATTCATAATGCCATATTGGACGCCAGGACGGCGTCCGTCCATGCACCAGAACCGTATTGTCCGTGTTGAGCTATGAGAGAATCGGCGGTGCTTGTGAAACAGGAAGGAAAAGAACATGACAGTATCGCGAAGAGACTTTATCAAGACCGGAGTAGGCAGCGCGTGCACTCTGGCTGTGGGAACGGCGGGCTTCCAGGCGCAGGCCTCGCCGGCGGCTGCGACGCCTCCGGTTGATCGCATGCCGGAGATTCCGGTCGAGAAGATGACACCGGAGCAGAAAAAGGCTGCCGACGAGTTTGCCGCCGGGCGCGGCGTCGCGGTGTTCGGTCCGTTTGTGCCCCTGCTGCGCAGCCCGGAAGTAATGCTGCGCGCCAAGGCCATGGGCGACTACTTGCGCTACAAAAGCGTGCTTCCGCCGCAGCTCAATGAGTTTGCCATCCTGGTCACGGCCCGCTGCTGGACGCAGGAATATGAATGGGCGGTGCATCAGGCCATTGCCGTGAAGGCCGGATTGAAATCGGAGATCACGCAGGCCCTGGCTGAGGGCAGGCGGCCCTTAGGTATGTCCGCGGATGAAGAGATCATCTACGAATTCTCGACTGAGCTGCACCGTAACCAAAGCGTGAGCGACGTCACTTATTCGCGAACGCTGGCGAGATTCGGTGAACAGGGCGTGATTGACCTGATCGGCGTCAACGGCTACTACACGTTTCTGGCCATGGTGCTGAACGGGACTCGCACCGCTTTGCCGAAAGGCGCGACCGCGCCGCTGGAGCCGTTCCCGCACTGATCGACACTGAACTGTAGGTGATCAAAGAACCAGTCGCGCTAATGGCGCCAGATGTACATCAAGGCTGTCGCGTCCCAAAGCAGGTGGGCGAGTATCACCGGCATGAGTCGCCGGGATAGCGCATAGTAAGTTGCCAGAATGCTTAGCCCAGAGCCGACGACGATCGCTCCAAAAACGCCATAGTAGAGGTGGTAACTGGTCTGCAGGCCCAGGCTGACGAGTGTTGCCAGCAATACTGATTTCTTGAGATCGATCAACTCGGTGGTCAGGTAACCTCTCACCAGGATCTCTTCAAAAAATGGGTTCAAGAGTAGAAACGGCAGGATAAGCAACAGCGAGCTGCCGGCGAACATCGTGCGATGCTCAGTCCATTGCGCGGTGTGCTGCGTCACCGAAAGCCACGCGCGGTCAATCAAGGCCTGCACTACCGCCATGGTGACGAATGAACCAAGGACGAGCCCCAAGCCTTTGGGCAAGTCAGTCCATCGAAAGCTCAACCCGATGTCTCGGGGACTTCGTCCCTGGCGCCTGAGAAGCGTCAGAAAAAGCACCAACGCCGTGCTCTCCGCAAGGATTCCGCCTGCCAGGCGCGGGTTCGAATATTTTGGCGGAACTGGATGAAACGCGAGAATAGCGCTGCCAAGAACGGAACCTCCAAACGCAACTGCCATCACCAGTCCCAAGTCAACCCAACGATGTGCCCGGTTGGCAGAAATCAATGATGGCGGGGGTGGTGGAGGGCTCTCAAGTTGCTGTTGAAATCCCGTCGAGGTCATGAGGGGGTATTGGTATCACTCTTTCTCGACGGATTGCAATAAGTGAACTTGTTAGGTAGTGGGTCAGTTTTGAAAAACTGACCGACTAGCAGTATCAGCGTCTAGCGGTTCGCTGGCGAAATCGCGGGCCTTTAGGCAGACGTTCATCGCGCAGCGATGAATCCTTGTCGGCCCACTTTACCACTACCACTCTTTAGGAGGCCCGACTAGGCTCGACCTTCTCAAAGCAGGTAGTCTCCGCGATAGACCAGCCTGCCGTCGATCACGCGGGCGTCTTTGGTCAGAGCGTGCTGTTTTGGCGGCTTCTCATCGAGAATGTGCAGGACTGTATGGCCCTGTGCCACAAGATAATCCGAAACCAACATGCGATGGCAGCGGAAGTAGAGCTGCTCGGCACACATGATAGATGTTTTGTCCTTCTCAGCAAATCCCACGAGCCTGAGTATGGCTTGGTGGAATTTATCTGACAGCATGTAATCGGCATAGTTGCGAAACGAGGGATTGCGCAGTGCGATATTCGGTGATTGCTCGGGCGCCATCTGTTTGCCGCGGCGTCCACCCAGGTCCTTCTCCCAAACATAGTCGCAGCCAATCTGCGGCAGCCAATGCTCCAGGTTTTCACGGTTGAAATGTGGATAGCGCCGTGACATGGGGAAGGCCCGTATGTCCTCCAGCAGACGAATACCGTGCGCCTGCAGGACGCGCGAGAAGTCAGCCAGATCGCGCGTGGAATGTCCGATGGTAAAGATGGTGGCCACACCAATCGGTGATCATTCGTAGAGACGCGGCATCGCCGCGTCTCACTGCAGACATTGTGGAACGACGTGGCGCGGAGACGTGGCATGCCACGTCTCTACGGGGACATTCTCGAAGGAAAGCCCGGTCACTTCAGCTTGGCTCCCACCGGCACATCTTCCAGGAACCCGGCCAGCACTGGCTTGCCTTCGTCGCCGACGGACGCAGCTACGATCATGCCGTTGGACTCCAGTCCCCGCAGCTTGCGCGGCTGCAGGTTCGCGACTAGAACAACCTTGCGGCCGACGAGCTTTTCCGGCTCATACGCGAGCGCAATTCCGGCCACTACCTGGCGCACTTCTGTGCCGATGTCCACTTCCAAACGCAGCAATCTGTCCGCGCCTTTGACTTTCTCCGCGAACTTAACCTGGCCGACACGGAGCTCGACTTTCATGAAGTCGTCGATGGTGATCTTGCCATCGCTGGCCGGAGCGGTCGGAGCCGGTGTGGCGGCGCTCTGTGCCGGCGCCGCGGAGCCGGCGGTAGAAGTCGAAGACTGCGGTGCTGCGGAGGACGAAGTGCGCTCCTGTTCCATCTGTTGCATCCTTTCGATTGCAGTTTTGTCAGCGCGCGGAAAGACGGCTTCGATCTTGCCCAATTTGCCGCCCAGCGGCAACTGGCCCCACTTCAAATCAGTGAGGTTGAATTTGGAAATTTCACGCAAGCCGAGCTGCGCCCAAATCTTAACGGTGGATTCCGGCAGCACCGGATGGGCCAGCGCGGTCACGACGCGCAGCGCTTCCGCGGCGGTGTAGAGAATGGTCGCCAGACGCGCTTTGTTCTCTTCGCCTTCTTTCTCGGCAACTACCCACGGCTCCTGCTCCACCAGATACTTGTTCACCGCTCCCACCAGCGACCATGCGGTTTCCAGCGCTCGCGAGAACTGATAATCGTCAAACAGACGCGCGAAGTCGGCAACGGTGGCCTCAGCCTGCTCACGGATAGCGTCATCCGCTGCCGCGTGAGCGACGAGGGGTGAGGGATACGGCACGGCTCCGCCGAAGTAGCGTTGGATCATGGTCAACGTACGGCTGGCCAGATTCCCCAGGTCGTTCGCCAGGTCGGAATTGTAGCGCTGCACCAGCGCGTCAAAACTGAACGAGCCGTCTTGCCCGAACACGATCTCGCGCAGCAGAAAGTAGCGCAACGCGTCGTTGCCCAGGACGTCGATCACCGTGTCGGCGCGCACGATGTTGCCGCGCGACTTCGACATTTTGCTCTCTTCAAACAGCAGCCAGCCGTGCGCGATGATGTTTTTCGGCAGAGGCAGTTCCGCGGCCATCAGAAAAGCCGGCCAGTACACGCAGTGGAAGCGGATGATCTCTTTGCCGATCATGTGCACGTCGGCCGGCCAGTAGCGCTGGTACCTTGCCTGCGTATCTTGATCTTCTGCGCCAAAACCGATAGCGGTAATGTAATTGCTCAGTGCGTCGAGCCAGACATACATCACGTGCTTGGGATCGCCGGGAACTGGAACACCCCATTTGAACGTGCTGCGGCTGATAGATAGATCCCGCAAGCCGCTCTTCACGAAGGCGATGACTTCGTTGCGGCGCGTCTCCGGACGGATGAAGTCAGGATGTTCTTGAAAGTGTGTCAGCAGCTTGTCCGCGAAAGCGGAGAGCTTGAAATAGTAGTTTTCTTCGCTGACGGTCTCGGTCGGCCGTCCACACTCCGGGCAGGGAGCGCCGGGACCGGCGGCGTCGACATAAAGCTCGTCAAACACGCAATATTGCCCGGTGTACGTGCCTTTATAGATGAAGCCTTTTTCCTGCAGGCGCCGCCAGAGTTCCTGGGCGCCGCGCTTGTGCCGGGCATCGCTGGTCCGTATGAAATCGTTGTAAGAGATGCCCATCTTGTCGAAGAGCGCGCGAAATTCCGCGGAGACTTGATCCACCCACTTCTGCGGCGGCGTTCCGGAGGCGGTAGCGGAGCGCTCCACATGCACTCCGTGCTCGTCAGTGCCGGTCAGGAAGAACGTGTCGTAGCCGAGCATGCGCCTGCGCCGCGCCACGGCATCGCACACCAGCGTGGTATACGCGTGCCCGAGATGCGGCCGCGCATTCACGTAATAGATGGGTGTGGTGATGTAAAACTTCTGGCCCTTATCCATTTTCTTTTTCCAAGTACACCCGGATGGCTTCCTGCATGACTGCTTTGAGCGGGACGTGGTGCTGCTCGGCGATGAGGCGGCAGTCCTCGTACTCCGGAGCATAATTGCTGACGCCGCCGTTCAAATTAGCCAGTTTCATGCGGACTTCGCCCCACCTGGTCTGTACGCTCTGGTGCCGGCGAGCGAGTGACGCCCGTTGCTCGCGCCGTTCGCGCACGCCTAGGGTCGTGGTCTCGGCAAAGATCAGTTGCCGAAGTGGTGCTGCGTCCTCCGGGCGGCAGAGCACCGTCAACAACATGCCGGGGCGGTTCTTCTTCATCTGCACCGCGGTTCCGAAGACATCCAGCGCGCCGGCTGCGAACGCGCGCTCCATCACATAGCCGAAAATCTGCGGCGACATGTCATCTACGTTGGCTTCCAAGATCGCGATCTCTTCCCCGGGAACCTTCGCGGCACTCTGCGACTCGCCCACGGTCAGCCGGAGCACGTTGGGATGGCCCTTGAAATCGCGTGCGCCTGCGCCGTACCCGGCTTTGTCAATCTTCATTCGTGGAAACGGGGCGAATCGCGACGCCACCACGCTCACGATGGCTGCGCCCGTCGGCGTAACCAGTTCTTTCTGGATTTCACCCGAATAAACAGGTGCGTTCTTGAGCAGCTCGAGTGTGGCCGGGGCAGGAATGGGAAAAGTCCCGTGTGCGCATTCGACCGTGCCGCCACCTACGTTCAGCGGAGAACACACCCACTGGTCCACGCCCAGGGTCTCGGCGCCGACCGCTGCGCAGACGATGTCCACGATAGCGTCAACGGCTCCCACTTCGTGGAAGTGGATGTTCTCGACAGCGGTGTTGTGAACCTTGGCTTCCGCCGCGCCCAGAGCTTCGAAGATCCTGACAGCCCGCGCCTTGGCGCTTTCGCTGATTGCAGCCTTGCCGATGATCTCGCGAATCTCGTTCAAACCACGATGTGGATGGCCGTGCTCGTGCGAGTGTTCGTGCTTCTGCTCATGGCCGTGCTCGTGCGGGTGTTTGTGCTCGTGGCTATGATGATGATGTTGATGGTCTTGGGCGTGGTTGTGCCCATGCTTCGCTTGTTTCTCCCAGAACTCTTCTCGCGGCAACTCTTTCTCTCCGGCAACGATCACGTCGACTTTGGTTGCACTGATGCCGCTGCGGTCTACGCGAGAGATTTCCAGATGCGCTTCAACGCCCAGAGCCTCAACGGTGCGCTTCAAAAGCTCAGGCGAGACTCCGGAATCCACCAGGGCGCCAAGAAACATGTCGCCGCTGATCCCGGAGAAGCATTCTAGGTAAGCGATTCGCATGAAGTTTATCTTTAGGGACCCACTGTCTGCGCCGAGAGGGTGGAGCAGGCCTTCAGGCCTGCGGTAAAGGATGAAAAACGTCCGGCTTGAGCCGCTGAGGTCGCGAAACCTCAGGGGCTGAAGCCCAGCCCTTGTTAGTGCTCAACGCAGGGCTAAAGCCCTGCTCCACCCCGTGGTCGTCAACAGCCTGTTGGTATTTGCCTTGAAGCTCGAGCACGCCTGGCAAGCGCCTCAAATTCTCATCATAGGTTCCGCGGTCTCTCCGCGTCAAACCAGTCACTAGTCTGAGCTTTGTTATAATCGCCTTTTCTGCCAGTAACTTACGGTTACGATTTCCAGCCGCGTGCGATCATCAGAATAGGTATAAGACCTTGTATTGGGAGCTACAACAGCAGCTTGCCGGCCATGTGCGCGAGTTCTTGAAGCGGCAATATGATCTGGAACTGCCGCGTTTGGTGGTGGACCAGCCGCCAACCGTCGCTCTGGGCGAGTATGCGTTCCCGCTCAGCTTCGAGCTGGCTAAGAAACTGCGCAAGCCGCCGCGCAAGATCGCCGAAGACATCGTGGCCGGGCTGGGGAAGGTTCCGGGCTTTGCAAAGATCGAGGTGGCCGGCGCCGGCTACATCAACGCCCGGCTGGATCGCGCTGCTGCGGCCCAGATGCTGCTTAAGGAGCGTGCGCGACCGGAGAAGGAATCCCCCGCCGCGGAGAAGATCCTGGTTGAGCATACCAGCATCAATCCCAACAAGGCGGCGCACATCGGTCATCTGCGCAACGCCATCCTGGGCGATACGTTTGTCCATCTGCTGCGTACCGCGGGCAAACACGTGGATGTGCAGAACTACATTGACAATACCGGCGTCCAGGTGGCGGACGTAGTGGTCGGCTTTCTTTATCTCGAGAAGAAAGGGAAGAGCAAAGTAGGAGCGCTGATCGCGCAGAGCTCTTCCGGAAAGCTGTTCGACTACTACTGCTGGGACCTCTATGCCCGCGTCTCGCAGTGGTACGAGCAGGACAGGGAACACTTGAAGCTCCGCCTGCAAACGCTGCACGACATCGAACGCGGAGGCAATGAAGCGGCGGAGCTGGGACGGATGATTTCCGATGCCATCATCCGGAGGCATCTGGAAACCATGCAGCGGCTGGGCATCCAGTACGACTTCCTGCCTCAGGAAAGCGAGATCCTGCATTTGCATTTTTGGGAGCTGGCTTTCGAGCAACTCAAGCAGAAAGGCGTGGTCTACTTCGAAAACGAAGGCAAAAACAAAGGCTGCTGGGTAATGAAGCGTGCTTCAAGCAAGGCCGCAGATCCGCCGCTACCCCAGCCTGGGCAAAACCGGCCCAGTCCGGGGACCCCGGCAGCCGAGCCGGCCGATGGTCCGGACGAGGACGCCAAAGTCATCGTACGCTCCAACGGCACGGTGACGTACGTCGGTAAAGACATTGCTTACCATCTGTGGAAGTTCGGTTTGCTGGGAAAAGATTTCGGATATCGTAAATTCTATCGTTATCCCGACGGGCACGAAGTCTGGATATCTGCTGAGTCGGGCGAGCCCGAGCATCCTCATTTCGGCGGCGTACACGCCATCTACAACGTGATTGACTCGCGCCAGAGCGATCCCCAGAACAATGTGATCGAGGCCCTGCGCGGTCTGGGGTACACGGAACAGGCGGAGAATTACCATCATTTTTCTTATGAGATGGTGGCCTTGACGCCAAGTTGCGCGGCCGAGCTCGGGTACGAGATCTCAGAGGAAGACAAAGGGCGGTCGTACATTGAGGTTTCCGGCCGCAAAGGATTCGGCGTGAAAGCCGACGACCTGCTTGACGCGCTGATCGCCGCCGCCCACAAGGAAGTCGACAGCCGCCATCCTGAGATGGCGGAGGCGGAGCGCCGCGAGATTGCCCAACAGATCGCGATTGGCGCTCTGCGTTACTTCATGCTGAAATTTACCAAGGGCACGGTGATTGCTTTCGACTTCAAAGAAGCCCTGAGCTTCGAGGGCGAAACCGGGCCTTATGCGCAGTATGCCATCGTGCGCGCCAGCAACATCTTCCGTAAAGCCGGATTGAGCGCGGAAGAGATTCTCTCTGGCGAAGTGGACCTGCGCTTCTTGAACGAGGATGACGAGATTTGGGAACTCTGGCTGCGCTCAGGGCAGCTCTCCCACATGGTCGAGCAGTGCATTGCCACTACCGAGCCGGCCTACGCGGCCAAGTATGCGTTTCAGCTGGCGCAGCAGTTCAACAACTTCTACCACAAGCACCACATCCTGACCGAGGCTGACGCAGGCCGCAAGCGCTTCCTGCTGGCCACAGCAGCGGTCGTGCGGCGAGCGCTGATCGACTGCTTGGAGATGATGGGTATCGGTGCGCCAAGCGTAATGTAAGAAATAGCCTTTAGCTGCAGCGAGTGGGCCGCTTTACCGATCAAGATGTTCGATGTAACGACGAGCTGAACGCAGCACGACGTCCTTTGCGCCGGTTGTGATAATCGGACGCCCGCCGCCACTGCCATACATGGGACCACCGTAGATGCGGTCGAACTCCAGCGACTCGACCGCCCCAACAATGCCTTCGACGGCCCGCCTGCTGATGGGAATCAGGTTGGGATAGCTGTACATGAAGCTCACCCAGCGGCGGTCTTCCACGGGAAGAATGCCGTCGCCGGTAAAGAGCGCGCCTTTGCCGCCGGCGCCCTTGCGCCAGTGCAAGACTGCGCTTCCCGGAAAATGCCCGCCGATGCGCACCGCGGTCACTTCCCCTATGATCTCCAATGTTTCTCCTTGCCACCAATCAATCACTGGATCGCGGCGCGGCATCCACGGCTTGTTGTCTTCATGAATGAAAACGGGAACTTGGCCCAGTGCGTGGCTCCACTCCACCACGCTGCCGAACATGTGCGGGTGCGAGATGACAATGGCGGCGAGCCCACCGGCGTCTTTCATTTGCGTCACTGTCGCATCGTCGATGTAGGCAAAGCAGTCCCAGAGAACGTTGCCGGCTGACGTCTGAATGAGAAACACTTCCGGGCCAATACCGAAAGTGGGTGCGGTCACAAGTCCGGTGACGCCGTCGCCCAGCGGCGTGAAGACGTTGCGGTACCGTCCTTTCATGTCCTTGAGATTGGTCCAGCGCTGCGGCTTGTGGGTCATGGACTCGCGCTCGTCGCTGCAGTTCATGCAACAGGCAGGAACGGCGGAGTGTTCCTCATGCTGCAGGCCGCAGTTAACGCAGATCCAACGGTCAGAAAACATCAATCGCCCGCGGCCGCCTGCATAGCCGCCAGGATTTCCGTCTCGCGTTGCGGATGCCCCAATGAGCCCAGCGAATAGGTAGTTACGTTCTTCACCGTCGCGAAATCAGGGCCGCGATAGCACACGCACATATGGTGCGCCGCGGAGCGCACATACACGCCCTTGGCTTTGGCGTGTTCCATCATGTCCTGGGCGATTTGTTTGACCAGCAATTCCTGGAGCTGGAAACGCTTGGCGCGGCAGTTGACCAGACGCGGCATCTTGCCGATGCCGATGATGTACTCTCCCGGCTCGTAGACGATGTCCACCTGTCCGAAGAAGGGCAGGAAGTGGTGAGCGCAGAAAGAAAGAAACGGGATTTTGTCGGAGGAGACCAGGCCATGATGCCCGTCGTGCGGCGTTTCCATGGTGATCTTCAGGATGTCGTGCGGTTTGACGGAATACCCGGCAAGCAACGCGCGATAAGCGCGAGAGATGCGTCCAGGATTATCAGTGAGAGTGCCGCCTAAGTCCCGCGCGGCTTCCGGCCAGTCTTGGGTTACGACCTCGATCCAGTCGAGGAGTTTGGTGTCGGAGTGGCGGTCAAAGGCGACTTCGGGGTGCGGAAGTTCCAATCCTTGGTCAAAAGGAAGCAAATCATCATGGTTGTTCATGGCGGCTGAGAGGCAAGGTAGCACGGCCGGGGAGCGTGGAGGAAGAGGATTTTGCGGCCAAGCCTCGCGGCCGGGGCTGCCGCTATTCCGCGCCTCCGGCGCTCTGTTCCTCGCAACGCAAGCACATAAGTAGCTTC
>DATFQZ010000013.1:0-51902 GCA_035263765.1 Candidatus Angelobacter sp.
GTTGGAAACTCGGATGGAAATCACAGCCTATAATCTTCATTGGCGGCTCCTTTCGCTCCGAGCCTTGGTTCTTCGCAAAAACTCAAGTTTACTCGGTGCTCGTGAGGAGCCGTCGTTGTTATCCAATCAAGCGGAGCGCCGGAAAAATCTTTCTTCAAGAGTAATTCCAAGCGCGCAGAGAAACCCCGAGTAACCGTCCCGGACCATACCACCTCAGGGAGTTCTCCCCACGTCAACGGCTTCCTTGGGAATGGCTGCTTACTGCTTACAGAGGTCTTCCTCTCACCCTTTAGTCCGAAAGAGAGTCGGGCATCAGTGCAGTGCCTTTACCACAGCGGCATAGAGATCTTCATCGTTGATAGGGCTAGGTCCGCCGGGCTTCGGCCGCGCACTCCACACAACGATCACAAGCTCCTCTTTTGGGTTGACATAGATAGATTGGCCAAAGATGCCGCGGGCCAAGAAAGCGCCTTCATGCACGGGATTGGCCGCGGTGTCTGGAATCCACCACATATATCCATAGCCGATCTTCTTGCCTCCAATGACCTTGCTGCTCGTGGCTTCCGCCAGCCAACCGTCCGGGAGAACTTTCTCCCCTTGCGCAATGCCACCTTTCATGAAAAAGAGCCCAAACCGTCCATAGTCACGCAGGGTAGCACTCAAGCCACTGCCGCCAATCTCTTGACCATCGGGCGAGTCAAGCCACCAGGTCGCGTCAGACTCCATTCCGAATTTAGACCAGATGCGCTCTGACAGATATTGGGCAACGGGACGCTTCACGGCGGCTCGAATCAGCTCTCCAACAAGTTGGGTTTCGCCCGTGTTGTAATTCCAAATCGTGCCTGGCGCGCCCGCGCGAGGAAGTCCGCGCATCAGTTCAAGGATGGATCCTGGCTTGCCCGCCAACTGAGCTTCCAGCATGCGACGGCGATCCGATGCTGGATTGGTATACGTCTCGTCCCACTTCACTCCTGATGCCATCTGAAGCAAGTTTCTTACTGTCACTCCCTCATAGGCGCTGCCGGATAATCTGGGCAGATATGCCGTGATCGGGTCATCCAGACTCTTGATGTAACCATCTTTAATCGCGGCTGCAACGAGCGTCGAGCTGATCGACTTGACCACCGACATAGACATCCATCGCGTAGTTTCCGTATTCCCCAGTTCGTATCGCTCGAAAGCGATTTTGTCATTCTTGAGAACCAGCAGGCCGCTTACCCGGTTGAGCGACATGTAGTCGTACAGGTCATATTTCTTACCGGCCGAAATGACCTCAACGCTTTTTAGAGGTGCATCGCTTTTGAGGAGCGGGTAGACAGAGGCTCCGTGTTTGACCGCTCGCGTCGGAAACAGTCGATCAATGTTGCGGAAAGTCCTGACCTGGATGTCGGGATAAAGAGCACCATCATAGATTTGCCTTACGGTGCCGATGTCTTCTGCCGCCTTGGCCGATTGCGGTCCGGCTGGACCAGCCGGGGATGCCGCAGCGAGCAGGATTGAGACCGTTAGAACGCGTGCTGCGGCCCAGCCCCAACCAACTTTGTTATTGGGCTCACGTTGACACTGATTGTTGTCGGGCATCTGTTGGTCAAGTCTCCGGACGCCTGTCATGCGTGTCTCCTCG
Source organism: Candidatus Angelobacter sp. (assembly GCA_035263765.1). Taxonomy (GTDB): domain Bacteria; phylum Acidobacteriota; class Terriglobia; order Terriglobales; family Acidobacteriaceae; genus Angelobacter. The sequence continues at coordinate 1,625 of DATFQZ010000013.1, forward strand.
AATCCAGAGGTAAGGACGTATAAGCATACATGTCTGTCGGGAGAGTTAAAAACAGTTTCAAACACGCGGGTCGTCGCGCGCCGGTTTGCACGCGCTGGGATGGGATTCCGGCCCCGGCCGCCGTCTCGCTCTAACGCGGCACCACGACAATGGCTTCTTCGGGTATGGCCTCAAGCGTAGCTTTATCGATGTTGAGGTGCTGCATCACCAGTTCGGGTGGCGTGTGGGTCAGCCACTCCGAGAGCGACAGGTCCTGAAAATGGCTTGCCTTGAACATTTCCAGGAACTTGAGATCGGTATTCCCGGTGTTCTCGACATAGTGGGGCAGAGTTTTCTGCACGTAACCGACGTCTCCGGTTTCAAAGTCCAGAGTGCGAGCGCGGGCTGCGGTCGCAAAAACGGTCATCCTCCCCTTGCCGGCCATGTAGTACTGCCACTCATCCGCGTTCGGATGCCAGTGCAGCTCCCGCATTCCTCCCGGATGAACCGTCACCATCGCCGCTGCGACCGTAGTCGACACTGTGAAACTTGTGGAGTCGACAATCCGTACTTCGCCGCCCTTCGTGCGCCGCGTCACAGCGGGCTGGTTGGGACGAAATGCGAAATCATACTGCGAGATGCCGAGCGATCCTGCCGCGGCTCGCTGATCTTGGGCAAGGGGTCCGGGGACTTCGGCCTGGAAGATAAACTTCTCTTCGGACGGCAAGTTCTCAAGCGTCTTCGCCGAAACGCCGAAATTCTTAGTCAATACTTCGCGGGGCGTGTGCGCCATCAAGTCGGTGAGGAGCACGGTTTCATGCTCGGAGAAACTGCCTTCGTCGAATACCAGGAGGAACTTGGCTCCATCGGGCCTCAGGCCCTGGATGGAATGTGGAATCCCGGTAGGGAAGTACCACATGTCGCCGACGCCCGTATCGGCCACAAAACTCTTGCCTTCCCAATCGATCGCGGTAATGCGCGCGGTGCCGTACAGCATGATGGCCCACTCTGCGGCGTTATGCCAATGCAGTTCACGTATGCCCCCGGCCGTGAGTCTCATGAGCACACCGGCAAGCGATTTTGCGATGGGAAGCTCTCGCTCCGTAACCTCGTGGGACCATCCCCCGTCGTAAAGGCGTTTGTGCGCCATGGAGAACGGATACTTGAATTGCGGAACCCCGCCGGCATCGGTGATAGGTGGCATGATCGCGCTTGGATTATGGCGATCGAGCGCTGCATTGTTAGGCCCTGGATCTGAGGCGGCGGCTTCGCGCGCGGCTTCTTTGTCCTTGAAGCGAAGTATTTTCCCAAACATAGTGTTTCAAGTCCCGTTCCCGCATGCTTCGTGGCAACGATTCGGCGGTCATGAAATTAGAATCTGGTTCTCAAGCCGCACGTTGCGCGGGTTCCAGCGCCATTTTCTCCGCACGGGCGATCGTGGGACTCTCTAATGCGGCAACGCCGCTTGCGTCGACATGACATTCGGAAACAGGAAGTAGTACAGCAATCCCACTCCGATCAAGTACGCGAGAACAATCAGAGTCCACGCCATGTTGTGGCGGATCACGGCGCCTTCGCTGCGCACCAATTTGCTGGTCGATACTCCGACGCTAGCCGTCTGCGGGGCGATCGGTTTTCCCACCTCGGCTCCCACCGAACCCAGTGACGGCAACATCAATGGTGGGAAGTTCAGCAATTTGCCGGTTGCAGCCTGAACCGAGCCGAACATCGCATTGGTGGACGTGTTGCTTCCGGAGAGCGCAACTCCAATCCAGCCCAACACTGGGGCCAGCACCACGAACCACCATCCGATCTTGGAAAACCCGAAGGCCAGTGAATTGGCCATTCCACAGAAAACGAATACATACGCAAGCCCAAAGATGAAGAACGCCACGAGCATGGCGCCCCACATCTGCCGGAACGTACGAGCGAACACCTCGCGAACTGCGCTGGCCCGCGGCCTGAGAATCGCCAGGATCACCAGCCACGATGCGAGGATTGCAGTACCACCAATCATCGGTTTGAAAGCGAATGCTGATGCTTGAGCTTTGTGGGTGATCGACGAGACAGCGCTTACCTGCAGCTTAGCCCACGTCACGTCCGGCAGGTGCGACCACGGCCCGGTCCACGCTACAACCACCACCAACAACACCAGGTAGGGCAGCCACGACATGAAGGCTTGTCCCGGCGTGAAATTCTCACCTGCTTCGGCGGCCTGTAATTGAGATTGATCAAGCGGCTGGCCGCCGAATCCGCGAATGGTCTTGGGCCGCCATTTCTTAACGAAGAAAAAGAGGATCCAGAAGCACACCAGCGCTCCGGTGATATCGGGGAGGTACGGCCCGAGGTAACGCGCCACCGGCCACTGTCCGAGAATATAGCCGCCGGAGCCGATCAGGGCCAATGGCCAGGCTTCCAGCATGCCTTTCCGGCCGCTCACCAGATACAGCAGGACCCAGGGTGGCACAATGGCAAGGACCGCGACGATGTGTCCGACAGAACCCGACAGGGCCATCAACGGCATACCCGTGACTGCGGCTAACGCCAGGATGGGCGCTCCCAGCGCGCCATAGGAAACGGGCGCGTTGTTAGCGAGAGCGGCGACGCGAATGGCTTCAAGATCGGCGATTCCAAGGCCCACAAGAATCGGAACGACCACTGCCCAGGGATAACCGAATCCCACCAGGCCTTCCAACAGTGCGCCAAATGCCCACGCCAGCATGATGGTTTGTATGCGAATGTCCGCTGTCGCGTGGTGCACCATCCACTTTTTAAAGCGATCGAAGTTTCCCGTGACCACGAGCGTGTTGAAGATCACCACGCCCCAGAAGGTAATCCAGTTGATCACCCAGATGCCCTGCAGGCTGCCGTAGAAATAAGCTTTCATGGTCTGGTCGAACGGCGCCCTCCAGACCCAGACTCCAAGTGGAATCGTGATGATGCTGGCAATCAGAGTGGCCAGCCAGGCCGTCATGCGAAAAACGGCAAGCAAGCAGAGCAGGACGATCAGGGGTATCAGGGCAAGCAGAACTGTAACCGCGAGATTATGACCTGGCACGAGGACTTGATTGAACATGGTAGCCTCGCCGGCTTCACAGGAGTATGTGAAGCGATAGCAATGTAGGGGGAGACACTCAATTAGACGAGGGCACGTCACCGAAGGATGTGTCGCTTCTGCAAAGCACGAACCAGGCCTCTCTGAAACGCGCAGCTCAGACGATGCCCGCCGTCATTTTGACGATGGCCCCTTCCCACTCAACCTCCCGGAACATGACCGAATCTATACCGGTATGGCAGCATTTAAGCCAAGCTCATCATCCGTGCTCTCGGGCAACGCACAAAAAGAGGCCGGCCCCGGCTCGCAAATCGCCGCGCGCTCCATTTGGCCCAGGTCGCGCAGATGGCCCTGACTCAGGACGCATCTCGGCCCCAGCTTGCTTATCCGGAGAGAGTATTCGTGGAGAAACGCGAAGCAGCTGTCAGCAGGTCCATGCGGCGAGCCGGGGCAAGCGTCGGGGCCCTGCTGGGTGCCGGCGCCGCCATGGTCTGGATGGCGCACAGAAAAAAAGCCGCGTGAGGCACTATATGCTCGATAAACCGAAGAATGACACAACGTTCGGGAGAATCGAACCACAACGTGGTCCGAGCTACCCCCTCGACGCCCTCATCGCGTTGCAAAAAGCACTGGAGGGTGGAATTGACCCGGACGAACCACAGCCGATGCGGGTCGAACCACCGTCAGAGCCGAAGAGCCGTCCTGCCCAACCAGAACACGCAATCGCTGACATTTTCTCGAGGTTAATCCTTCGCTTGCGCCGACCCTTCACGCGGGTGGTACGTGCGGTCAAACGCCCCGCTTCCAGGGTCAGTTCTGCCGGCTAGTAAGGTTCGGCCGGGTAGTTGCTGTCGTGCTGCCTGTGAAAAAATTGCATAGTTGTCCGTCCCGCACCCGCCAACCCAGGTTTTTTTAACTGTGAATTCACACGATCCTGGTAAGCTGTAACACCCGACGTCGATCTCAACGGAGGCCACCCGCGCCATGAAATCACGCTTGATTACACGCATTGTATTCGGTTCGATTTTCTTCTTCAGCGCGTTCGCTCTCGCGATGGTCGAGGATGGGGGCTATCATCAGCTCAAAAAGTACCCGCTCGGTCCCGCTGCCGGGAGCACACGGGAGTATTTTGACTACATTACGGTCGACTCCTCCGCGCGCCGGGTCTATGTGTCCCATGGCACCGAGATCAACGTCCTTGACGCCGACAGCGGCGCCCTCATTTCCAACATCACCGGTTTGACCCAGGACCATGGGGTTGCGATTGCGACGGAATTTGGCCGTGGGTTCATTACCGATGGGGCCCAGGGCAAAGTCGTCATTTTCGATCTGAAGACTCTTAAAGTCATCGGTGAGGCGAAAGCCGACAAAGACGCGGACAGCATTGTGTTCGATCCGGCTTCGAAACGTGTCTTTGCCATGAATGGAGACTCGCACAACTCCACGGTGATCGATGCGAAGAGTGGGACTGTAGTGGGCACCATCGACTTGGGGGGCGGTCCCGAGTTTGCTGTCGCTGACGGCAAGGGGACTGTCTTTGTCAACATCGAAGACAAAAACGAGTTGGTATCCATTGATTCGCACACGCTAAAGATCAAGTCGCGCTGGCCGCTCGCGCCCGCGGGAACGCCTACGGCTCTGGCCATCGATCTCCAACATCGACGCCTGTTCAGTGCGGGGCGCAACCCGCAAAAGCTCGTGGTTCTGGACGCCGACAGCGGCAAGGTCATCCAGTCCTTCGCGATCTCCGGAGGCGTTGATGCTGCCGCTTATGACCCGGAAACAGGCCTGATCTTCGCCTCGACTCGCGAGGGGATGATCCATATCTTCCACCAGGACTCGCCGGACAAATACAGCGAGGTGGAGACGGTGAAGACCGAGTTTGGCGCCAAAACTATGGGCCTTGATACCAAGACCCACAACGTCTTTGTCGATACCGTGGACTTCGGCCCACCGGCGGCTCCCACGGCAGAGCGTCCCCGTCCCCAGCGGACCGCGATCCCAGGGACGTTTCACGTTCTGGTTTACGGCAAGTAATCTTTGCGAACGTCCTGCCGCCTGTGCAAATGATTGCATAGTTGGCTGCACTGGATTAAGCATCTCTTATACATTTTCGGTTTGTGGCGTGGCGCCTTTCCCGCTCAACTGCCGCTCCGGCTTCGCTCAGGGTTTCGGCTCCGCCTCAAGCTGAAAACGGGCAGGCTCTTGCGCAACAAGGGCGGCATTCGAGCGGCCTCGCTGACTTGAGGTGCGCAGGATTCTTCAGAAAAGCTGCAGATCCGTTCCTAAATCGCAATTGATTGGATCGGAGCAATCAGAGTTTCGCGCCGGCACGTTCAGGAAGCGTGCGATGTGGCAGCTTGTGTCTTCGTGGCCTGTTCGCTCCCCTGGCCCACGGCTTCCAGCATCTTCACCTGACCGCGATTCTTCAGCCATTGGGCAGCGGAATGTTTGGCTTCGCTCATCTGTTTCGAGCTCAGTTCCCGTGCCAGATCGGCGAGCGCGGTACGGCTCTTCTTATGGGCCTCAGCGCTCATGGCTTCCGCAATTGAAAACCACATATAGCTGGTGACCTTGTCAGGATGGATGCCGCGACCATCGCGGTACATTTCCCCGAGCAGATATTCCGGGGTGGTGCCGCGTTGAGCCGCGGCCTGACAGGTACTTAAAATGTCACCTTCGCCGTTGCCGGCCGTCCCGGATTGGGCCAGGCCCGCGACCATATTGCCGAAAGCATAGAGAATCAGTTCAACGCGATTAGAAATACCGAGCTTGTCGAAGATGCGAAACAGGTAGTTCTTGACCGTATTTTCGCTAATACCAAGCTCGTTCGCGATCTCCTTGTTCTTAAATCCTTCAGCAACGCAACGCACGACATCCTCTTCGCGCTTGGAGAGCAATTCGCCACCCCGCGCGTCTGTCAAGCGGAAGTGATGGGGTTCGGCGAGGGCGTCCAAGAGGTAGTTCAATTCCTCATTGCCGGCCCAGATCTGGCCCTGGTGGACGGCCAGGATGCATTTCTTCAACATGCGGACGGACGTGCTTCGGGGAAAAATACCGCGAACCCCAGCCCGAAATGCCTCGATGATGACGTCCGCCTTCGGCACTTCCATCATGAGGATGACCTGCACGGGAGGAGAAACCGAACGGAGCTGGCGAACGATTTCGCACGCGTTTTGGTCGCTCACAGCGACGCTCACCAGGGCAAGATCGGAATGACCCGCGGCGTAAACAGCGTCCGCCAGCTTGGAGCCATGGTAGACAACGTCGAAGCGGTCCCGTTTAAGCGCATCCGCCAATAGTTCGGAGCTCATCCGGTTAGCGTCGAGAATGATGACGCGTATTGCGGTATCGGAAGTCGGGCATTTGGCCATCGGAGCACATGCCTCACGTCACGTGTGTCTCGGATCGGCAGAACGCGGAGTTGGATGCTGAACCGGAGCCTAGTGTTGTCACGAAAATCATTTGCCCTGAAGTCCGATTTGGCGCCTCGCCGATAGGGAAATTCCGCCCTATTCAGCAGCTGGTTCGTAGGCAAAAACGCACTGGACCAGATTCCATCTTTCACCCATATGCGCGCGAGGAGTTGTTTCTCTCATCAGCATGGAGTTGATTGGGGTGTTTGGCTCAACCAATTCGTGCACTTGTGGCTGCCATTTCGCGCAGCTACATTGAGGCGAGTACGGCGTGGACACCTGGGGCCGTACCGAGGACGCACCAAAGAAAGGTACACGACCGTGCCCGACCACAGCCTAGCATCCGTGGAGCACAGAACGGCGACGCGCTTTTCTTTGCGCGCGCCCGTCTTGTTCAGGTGGATGGCGGAGGGCCAACAGCAGCATGGCGCGGGCTTCACCCGTGATATGAGCACGGGTGGAGCCTGCGTCACCTGTGACCGGCCCTACGCGCTGGAGGTCGGGATGCCCATCCGGCTCGAAGTGGTCCTGCCCGCCTTAGACCCTGACAGCGAACCCGCGCACCTCTGTGTCGAGGGTTCTGTAACCCGCGTGAGTGGTCCCAAGGGAAAGCCCGGCTTTGCATTGCAGGGCGCATTGGCACTCGCAACGCGATTCTTATAGGACTTGGGCGGCGGCAATCGGGCCGAGGTCCGCCAGCCCGGATGAGTCAACGGCCGAACAGCTCGGATGCGCAAGCCAGCTGAGAGTGGCATGCGCTCCGCACCCGGGAATCAAGCTTTCCTCGCGTGCCACCTCGCGGGAACAGCAGGACAAGGAAGTCACTCGATGTCGGTTTCGTTTGCCTTTGTGCATCATGCCAATCAATACCTGATCACCGAAGGTTATGACAACAGAAATGGGTTAAAGGAAGTGCTGGGTTCCCCTTCCTCCGATGTCGGGCTTTGGCGCATTCTTCATCTTCATCGTCTGCACGGCATTCCCGCCAACATCCATGTCAGCGGCACGCTTTTGGAAACCATCGCGTGGCATGTGCCCGCCTTTCTGGACGCGTTGCGCGAAATGCATCGCGAAGGCTTAATCGAGTTTGTGGGCAGCTGCTATGGGCAGAACATGATGCCGTTCTGCAGTTACGACCACAATCTGAAACAACTCAATGAGGAGCTGCACCTGTACAAGGTTCACCTCGGGCTCGACCCCGCCAGCGTAAAGACGTTCTGGCCACCCGAGCGCCTGTGGGATCCGGGCACGATGTCTGCGGTCCTTAAAGATATCCGGCTCTTGAACCACGGCTATGCGCAAGTGATCTTGGACGATCGTTTGTTGTTGCCGATTGACGGTGCGGGCCAGGGCCGCCACGGCTACGACCGGGATGGTTATTGGCATCCCGGCATGTTTGAGAGCTATACGATCGCCAACGCGCATGACCTGCGAGCGATACCGATCGCGCAAAATCTCAGGAGAAGCATTCCGCCGCGCGGAGCCGATGATTGGGAGAGTCTGCGCTCCCAACTGCGTTGTCTTGCAGCTCTCTCGCCAGGTTCCTCTCTGAACCACTTTCTAGCCGTTTATGCCGACGATATGGAAAAAGCAGCAGGTGTGAGTCCCTGGGACTGCAGAGGAGCGGCACAATTCGAAGACGTGTTGCGGTGGATGGCGGAGAACAAATGGATCCAGCCCGTCAAGATCACGGACTGGAGCGCGTCCAGCCGGACCCCCGCGGCGCGAACGATTGATACCGGCACCTACGTCGAGCTCGCCAACCACTTCCACGCAGGCGAAGACTACTGCAACTGGTACCACGACCCGCAGTGGAAACAGTATGCTGATTACTTCCGCTGGTCGGAAGCGCGGGTCAAGCACTTTATCGCGCTCGGAGCCGATCCCAGCCTGATTGATCTCGCGCACAAGCACCTGTTGGCCTCCACCTGGGAGACCGGATGGCACACTCCTGAAAGTGGAGCGCACGGAAGTACGGACGGTAGCGGTACTCCGAACCCCCAAATGAAAGCGGTGGCCAGTCACAGCCGGCATGCGGCCGTCATTGCTGAGGCTGCTTTTTGGATGCGGCACAAAGATGGCCTCTCCCACGCCTACCTGGAAGATATCGATGAAGACGGCGAACAAGAGCTGATCTTCAAGAACCAGCAACTGTTCTGCGTATTCTCGCCGAGGTGGGGCGGGCGGCTCGTGTACCTGTTTTCGGTCGGGGGAAGCCGCGGGATCATGCTTGTGGGGAATCCTTCCGATGACTGGAACTGGATGGAGGAACTGAACAAGTACATGGAAGTGCCGCGCAACCATCCTGGCGCGTTGGCTGACGTTGGATTCGAGAACGACTGCTACGGGGCGAGCATTCTCATCCCCGACGGCCCCACGGTACGCGCGCAGCTCACCCATGACAAAGCAGGCGCGGTGGGGCATGGCTTGGTGAAAGATATCGTCCTCGAGTCCTACGAAACAAACCAGCTGATCGTCACCTATACGCTACCCGGCGGCATGAGTGGCCTTGGCATCGAATGTGGTCTGTCACCCGATTATCTCAATCTGCTCCGCTACGGCCGCTCAATCATGCATCGCAGTGAGTCCGCCTCTTGTTGTGGATTTCAAACCGCCGAAGCCGCGGTCTTTGTCCACAAAAATGGCGGCCGTGTCGAATGGACAAAAACTTCTTCCGAGGAGTTCGGCCATGGAGCACGGATCAACTTGTTCGCGCGAGACCGGCAATTCACCTTGTCGATCGAAGCTGTGGCTCAGCCGGATATCCAACCAGAGCACAAGTTGCATCAGAGCTTCATCGCGCGGAGCGAGATCACCGCGTTCCAGCGTGAAGGGACGCGTGGCGTGGGCACGAAAAGGACAGCTCATAACAAAAACCATGATGCAGAAAGAAAACTTTAGGCAGAGACGACAAAGGCGTTCAACAAAACGAAAACGGGAGTCAGCATTACCTTTATGGCAAGCGTGTTGCAAATACCAAGGAACTTAACGAACTGGAACGCATCGCCGCAGACAGTCCAGAAACTGCTCGGGTCGCTGTGCGGCATCCGTGTAGGCGAACTCTCCGGCGACCTGATGATCGATCAGTGTAGCGCGACGATGCTCTTGCGTCGTCCAGGGAGCAGGCATGTAGCCCTTTACAAGTTGAAGCTTCGGGAACCGAAAACCAGTCGCACACGGGTTGTTGAGTGGATCGGCAAGCGGGACACCACCAAGAGCGTGGGCAAGGCGGCCCGCGAGTTTCGGATTTTGCAATTACTGTCGGATTCAGGCTTTGGGTGCAAGGGCCGTTTCCGGATTCCCCGCCCGATACACCTGTCTATCGATAAGGAAATTATCCTGCAGGAAAAAGCGCGCGGCCTCGTATTTGAAGCTTTGTTGAGGCGGGGCGACAGATCGAGCCGCGACGCAGCCACGTCGGCAGGCACCTGGCTCGCCAAGCTGCATGGGATGCCGATCACTCCCGGAGGCGTATGTTCTTACGAGCACCACCTCTCGGCAGTACAGCTCTATGTACGAGAATTGCTTGCGGCCTCACCGCGCTTGGCCCCCGAGCTGGCCTTGCTGGAAGCCGAGATCTGCCAAAAGCTCTCCAGCTTTCAGGATGTGCCTCTCTCGCTCATCCACGGGGATTATCACCCGCAGCATATCTACGTGGCGGGGAACCGAATCACGGTTATCGATTTTGACAGATCGCATTTCTCCGATCCGGCCGAGGACCTGGGTTCATTCATCCTGCACACGCGTCTCGCGGCGATTCGCCTGGGGCAGCCTCCGGAATCGGTGAACCGGGAAGTCGCCGCGTTTCTCAAAGGCTACTTTGCTGCTGCTTCCAACACCCACGTCCGCGATTTAGCCGGCAGGGTGCGGACGTTCGTCGCGCTTTCGTGCCTGGAAGCTTTGTACTACGTGGCAGCTGTGTTGCGGGTCGACGACCCTTGCACCGAGGAGCTCTATCTCAGATGCGCCCAGGATTGCCGCGTGCCCGGCCTGTTGGCGGAGCAGCCAGGGATGGGATTTTCGATCGCACCAAGAGCGGAGCCTTGCGAGCAAGTCGCCGCCTGAACGTTGAACCTACCAAGCACTCGGCGATACCGATGTGAGGAGAGGAATTATGAGTCATAGACCACCTAAATCTGAGCGAGAGCAGTGGCAGCAGACGCTGGCGCCAAAATGTATCGATCCCCGCTTCATCGCCGACAACGTGCTTTGCCTGTTACCTGAAATGAACGACAGGCTCGCAGCAACGCGCGTTTCAGCGGCGATCGTGCGGGCGAGACTTACGGACCGCATAACGATTCGTTATCAGCCCGATGGAAGCCGTGCACTTTACGCCAAGGCGTACTACGACGGCGACTTCGGACACCTTGTTTATCGATGGCAGCGCTACTTGTGGGAGAACGGGTTCGGCTCCGGATCGATGGTGCAAGTCCCCGAACCGCTGGGATATGTTGCGCAAGAGAGGATGTTGTTGATGCGGGCAGCATCCGGCCTTCCCGTCTCCGACCTCATTCTCGCCGGTTCTTTGGAACAAGCTAAGCGTCTCATGCGGGTGTCCGCGTTATGGCTTGCGAAATTCCATAAAGTCCCGGTCCCCGATCTTCCGGTCGAGTCTCCCTGCGAAAGGATGGAAATATTGAAGACTTCCGCCTTATTGGCGAAAGTTGCGGCGGCGTGTCCGGAGCGAACCTCGCAGTTAATCGATCTCGTGCACCAGTGGAAAGAGCTCTCGCTGATAAGTAACTTCTCTCCCAAGCTCGTGACTATGCACGGGCAATTCAGGCCCGCGCACGTCTTCGTGCAGCGCGAAGCCGTGGTAGCCATTGATCTCGACAAGCTCACTTTCTCGGATCCCGCCAAAGATGTCGCCCGTTTTGCTCACTCGATGACCAAGAGTTGCATGGAAGTAGGTGGAGATCTCTCCCGGGTCGCGGTTCTGGCGGAAGAATTCATTTCCGCATACGACGCGCATGCACCTGGGCATCTTGCCAATCTTCGCTATTACATGTCGCTGTACTCGCTCAAGCAGCTTGGCAAGGTTTGGAAGAACAAGAAGTCCGACGACACAGACAAGGCAGCTTTCGGCCAGATGCATTTGGCAGGCTTCCAGAAGTGGGCGCAAGCCAGTTCGCGAGTTACTTCCGCAGCATGAATTGAGGGGTACGTTTTCGACGAAAGTTCAAAGGAACAGCTATGGGTATGTTGGGACAGGAAAAGTTGCAAGTGGATGGCCCCGGACCGTTAAGCCTGGGTCAAGACCAAGCGGTCGGCAGTAAGGACGACCTCGCACAGAAAGCTCTAGCCTTGACCACAAACGAATTTGTGCAGCAGCGAATCGTGCCGTCTTTATCCGCGTGGGGGTCGGACCGGTGTCTTGATTGTTCGACTGCGGTGCTGCAGAACACCGGCACGGGCCGGCTCACATTGCGTTACGCCTTCGGCCCAAACGTCGTGATCGCGAAAATGTTCAGCGACCCTCTTGGCTCGCAGAGCTTCGAGACAAATGTGCGTCTCTGGAACTCCGGCTTTAACCGCGATTCGCGGCACCAGGTTCCTGAGCCGATTGCCTTCTTCCCCGACGTGAACCTGCTGTTGATGCGACAGGCGCCGGGCATCCCCGTGGCTGCTGCACTCGAGCGTGATCGTAGCGGCGAACTAGTCAGCTACTGTTCGAGAGCGGCCCAATGGTTGGCCAAGTTGCATCGCTCTTCCGCTCTGTTCGGCAGAGTCGAAACGGAAGCGCAATCCGTGAAGCTGTTCCGGCTTGCGAGCCGGCTGGTGAAAGCAGCTTCCATGCGCCCCGAGCAGCTTGACATGCTGCGCGACTTGCTCGACGCAGTCAGCGAGCGGATTGCTGCGCTTCCTTCCAACCGCACTCTCGTTCAGACGCATGGACGTTACCACCATGACCATGTGTTTGTCAGCAGCGCAGCCACTGTGGTGATCGACCTTGACCGTTGCTGCCCGTCCGATCCCGCCAAAGACGTGGCTGAGTTCATTTCGGTGTTGCGAAATGCCTCCTTTGTACGAGGCCTGGACATGGCTTGCGTTGAGAAAGCCACCGATGCGTTCCTGGGGGAATATCTCGCCGCGGTGCCTGAAGCCGAAGCCACGGTGGGCTGTTATTGGGCGACCGCCGTGTTCCACGACCTGCTGAGCGGGATTAAGAAATGCCGTGCCAAGGGGAACCGAAGCTGGGAGGAGAGACAGCAGTTCTATCTCAATGAAATCAACCGCGCCCTGGGGATGCAGTCATGAGCAAAGGCAAGAGGGACAAGTCCGCTAGGGCACCATCAGAGCCACACCCGGCGACAATCCGCAAGCTCTTCGCCTATGCGCGAAACGTCTGGCGGCTCCTGGGGGCTTTGGGTGTAGCGATCGTCGCAACCTCTCTGCTGGAGCTGGCTGTCCCGTGGGTCATTGGCTTCCAGCTGATTGACCGTGTCATTCGGCACCGCGACCCCGCACACTTGCCGCAAGTGGTCTTACTGCTAACAGCAATCTTCATCGGTCAACAAGTCCTCGGCTTTGCCAAAGACTACCTGCAGGAACTGGCGGATCAGCGGATTCTCTGTAAGCTTCGCTGCGACCTGTACGAACAGATTCTGTATCTGCCTGTGAGCTATTTCGATACCGGCAAGACGGGAGACCTCTTGGCGCGGCTTACCGGCGATATCGAAACCGTCAAGGGCTTTCTGGAAACATTCATGCAGGACGTGGTTTCCGAACTGATCATGCTGGTGGGCACCCTGGCGACTCTCTTTGCCCTGAGCCACAGCCTGACTCTCTATTTGCTGCCGAGCGTCGTGTTGCTTGCGTCTTCAGTGTTCTTGTTCAAGAAGACCGTGAAACGGTTTTCCCGGCATGTGCGGAATCTTTTTGGACAGCTGTCGGCCGTGGCGACAGAAACCGTGTCGGGGATCCGGGTGGTCAAAGCCTTTTCCGCCGAGGATCTGGAATCGTTTCGTTTCGCGAACAAGAGTCTGGCGTTGTTGCGAACCCAGGTCAAGACCGCCAAGCTCTCTTCGTTCTATTCCATCACCACGGAAGCCTGTGTTTTCACCGGCACTCTGCTCGTGATCACCATGGCCGCGCCCTGGGTATTGGCCGGCTCCTTCACGCTCGGCGCCCTGGTGGCCTACCTCAGTTATTTGAACAAGCTCTACAGCCCAGTCAAGAAGCTGAGCAAGATCAATATTTCGATTCAAAAGATTGTCGCGGCCGGCGACCGCATTTTTGAGGTTTTAGACGCGTCGCCTGAAATCGCTTTTCGCGTCCCTGAATTGCAGGCGAGGGCGCAATCCCTGGGCTTTAACGGAATCACTTCTTCGATCCCAGGACAACTTGAAGGCGGTGTGCGGTTTGATCGAGTGAGCTTCTGCTACGACTCCGGAACGCAAGTCTTCAGAAACTTTGACCTGGATGTGCATCCGGGCGAAGTGATTGCGCTGGTTGGCGCCAGCGGGGCGGGGAAGACGACTGTCGTAAACCTGCTGCTCGGCTTCTATAAACCTGAGTCGGGCAGGATCCTTCTTGACGGCGTGCCTCTCGAGCGTTTTCCGCTTCGTATGCTGCGCCGTCAAATCGGGCTCGTTTCCCAGGACACTTTCCTTTTTTCCGGGACGGTGCGCGACAACATTGCCTACGCAAACGTTACGGCCACCGACGAAGAAATCATGGCCGCCGCGCGCGCCGCCAACGCGCACGATTTTATCGTGGCCTCGCCACAAGGTTACCAGCTTGAGGTGGGCGAGCGGGGCGCGCAGCTGTCGGGTGGCCAACGCCAGCGCATCGCAATCGCGCGCGCCCTTTTGCGCAATCCCAAAATCATGATCTTTGATGAAGCCACCTCGCACCTTGATTGCGAGTCTGAACGCCTCATTCAAGAGGCGCTGGAAACACTGTCGAAAGGACGGACTGTTTTTATTGTGGCCCATCGCCTTTCCACGATTCGGCGAGCCGATCGGATTGTGGTCATGGAGCAAGGAAGAATCGTCGAGATGGGCAAGCACGGCGAATTGCTCGCCCAGCGCGGCCTGTACCACAAATTTCACTCGTTGCAGCCCAGTGGAGCATAAGGGACGTTCAAGGAGGGAATCGACATGCGCAGTCTGAGAGCCGGAACATTGTGGGCCAGCGCAACCATCGTGGCGATCGTCGCATTGCTCACCGCCGTGGCACACCCATCGAAGACCTCGACAGAGCAGGCTCCTCCCCGCAACTACGGGGTGATCTGGGAGCACAAGCTCACTCGTTCGGGTCTGCCGGACGATAACTCGTTGGCTTGGCTGCATAGCCAAGGCGTGAAGAGCGTTGTGACGTTTCTCCCCGACCACAACGTTGACTACCAGAAATACGGCTTCTCGGTCTTGCGCATTCCCATGAAGAGCGATCCGCCCACCGAGCAGCAAGCGGAGCACTACTTGCGCTTCATACAAGATCCAAAGAACCAGCCCGTGCACATCCATTGTGTCGCGGGACAGAGCCGTACCGGTTTGATGGCTGCCCTGGCGCGTTACGCCATCGACGGTTGGCCGTTGGATCGAGCTCTGGAAGAGGCAAGGCGTTATCGGGGGGGCAAAGACTTATCCAAGAAGCGGGTGGATTGGCTGCGGGAGTGGGCCGCCAGGCACCCGGCAGGCAGTTTTCGTGTGAATCCGTGAGGGGTCAGACAAGGTGGGGAGGTTTTTTGTGAAAGCGAGTTTTGTCAGTCGATTGGCAATGGCCGGAGTCCTGCTGGCGTCGCTCTTGTGGCCGGCGCAGTCCGCAACCGCTGCAACCCAGACAAGCGATCAACAGACGACAGCCGAAGCAAAGGTACAGGTGCACGGCTTGGTGCAGACTGCGAAAGGAGTGCCGGTGCCGGCGGCCGTCGTTCGTGTGGTGCATCTCCCGAGCGGTCTGGATTGGATCGGGGTGACCGATGAAACGGGCAGATTTGCCATCCACGGATTGCCCCCGGGCCGCTACCGCTTAGAGGCCCGCGATCGTCGTCTGGGGGTGAGTATCCAGGAGTCTACGTTTCTGGGATCTTCGGGCGACGGGGTTCGACTGACGCTGTCGAAGACCACGACGCCGCCAACGTCCCCTGCGACAGGAGCTCAGAAGACTCCGTCCTCGGTGCAACCGGAAGCAACGGCCGAAGCAAGCAAAGTCTCCAATCCTGCGACGCCGCCAGCATCCGCTGCGACAGAGGACCAGAAACTTACGTCTTCCCCGGCGGAACCGGAAGCACCGGCCGAAGCAAGTAAAGTCCCCAATCCTGCAACGCAGACAAGCGATCAGCAGTCGACAGCCGAAGCAAAAGTGCGCGTGCACGGCATGGTGCTAACTGCGAAGGGAGTGGCCGTGCCCGCGGCCACCGTGCGCGTGGTGCATCTCCCAAGCGGTCAGGCCTGGTTGAGCGCGACCGATGAGAACGGCAAGTTTTCCATCCACGGGCTGCCTCCAGGCCGCTACCGCGTAGAGGCCCGCCATCTTGGTCTGGGCACGAGTACGCAGGAATCCACGTTTCTGGGATCTTCGGGCGAGGCGATTCAAATGACGTTGTCTTCGTCCAGCACCGCCGCGACGCCTCCATCCTCTGCGACGGGCGCCGAGAACACTCCGTCTTCCCCCACGCAACCGGCAGCTGCCTCTGACTCAAGCACGATCGTTAAGCCCCCTGCCAAGCCCGGGCACCATACAAAGAAAGACGGCTTTGCGCAAGTGGAACCCACGGGCCAGCCCAGCGCGTCCGGGGAGCTCGGTAATCCTTCCTCCAGCAATCCAGGCGTTAGCTCAGGGGCACCGGCGGCCGATGCTTTCCTGATCAATGGGACCGTGGGGCGCGGCGCCAACGCAGAGAGCGGTGCAGGCTTCGATGACACTACGTCAGGGGACAACTCCACCGACGACAACTCGGGGGCCAAGCCCAAGAAGACAAAGTCGGGCGCCCACCATCAAGGGCAAGGGAGCGGGACCAGTACTGCCGCCAGCCAGTCGACGGGATTGCTGCCCCAGCAAGACGTCGAGGACCTGGTGCTCGGCCAGCGCCTCAAGCACCTGGGATCCAACAAGGTTCGTTTCACCCTCTACGACCAGTACGGCAACTCCGCCGTGAATGCCGCGCCCTTTGCGCTTACGGACCCTGATCCTCGCAAAGTTGCCTATTACAAGGAGCGCGGCGGGATCAGCGTAGGCGGGCCATTTGTACTGCCGCACATCTACAGAGGACGAGACCGCACATTTTTCTTTGTGAACTACGAGATGGATCGTCACCGCGATCCTCTGGATATTATCGAAACCGTTCCTCTCCCAGCGGAACGGCAGGGCGACTTCACGGCCCGCGGTGCACAACTCTTTAACCCGTTGTCGAACCTCTCGGGGCCACGCACGCCAATGGGGAGTGTGATACCCCCGGAACTGCTGAACCCCTCCGCGGTGGCGCTGCTGAACCTGATCCCGGAACCCAACCTGCCCGGGCTGGTGCAGAACTATCACCGGCAGGCGGCCCTGGCGCAATCGATGGATCGTGTGAATGTCCGGGTCCTTCACACCATCTCTCCCAATCTGAACGTACAGGCCATCTACAACCTGGTTGATTTCAGCGGGCAGAACGCCACTCCTTATCCCAGCTTGTCGAGCCAACAGTCCGCCCGGGCCCAGAACTTTACTCTGGGGGCCTCGCAGAATTGGGGCCCGCATTTCCTGAACGATACACGTTTCAACTTCAGCCGCATCCGCACCCAAAACTTGAACGGTTTTGCGTTCAACCAGGACCTCGCGCAACAGCTGGGCATCACCGGTGTCTCCAGGGACCCGATTGATTTTGGCGCGCCCACGATCCATCTGACCAACTACACAGGGATCAGCGATGCCAACCCTCTCCTGGACCGGAGGCAGACATTCCGGATTACCGACAATTTCGCGTACACGATGAACAAGCACACGCTGCGTGCAGGAGGCGAGGTCCGCTACCGATTCATCAACAGCTTCAGTAACCCGACACCTCGTGGCGACTTTAGCTTCACCGGTCTGATGACGAGCCAGCTCTCGAAGAATAAAGGGAACGCGGTCAAGGGAACCGGCTACGACCTGGCGGACTTTTTGCTCGGGCTGCCGCAGAGCACCAGTCTTCAGTACGGCGTGCTGAGCAACTATCTGAGTGATCGATGGTACGTGGGATATGTCCAGGACGACTGGAGAGTCTTTCCCCGGTTCTCCGTCAACTATGGAATCAGATACGAGTACGTTACGCCGCTCTTTGAAAAGTACAACCACATGGTCAATCTGCTGATGGATCCCTCTATGACAACTGTTGCCATGGTGATTCCCGGCGCCACAACCCCGTTCGGCGGCGACGCTTTGCCGGACTCGCTGATCCGACCCGACACGAACAACTGGGCTCCACGCGTCGGCATAGCCTGGCGGCCATTCCATTCCGGCCCGGTCATACGCGGCGGCTATGGCATCTTCTACAACGGATCGATCTACGAGCAGCTGGCGGCTAGTATGTTGAACCAGCCGCCCTTCGCGTTGGCTCAGACCTCGGTCACCTCCGCCGGCCGATTGTTGACCTTGAGCAATGGCTTTCCAGGTCAGGGTTCCAAGGTCGTGGCGAATACCGCCGCAGTCGATCCCAACTACAGAGTGGGCTACGCGCAGATTTGGAATCTCACGGTCGAGACACCGATCAGTGCCACGTTCACTATGGAGGCAACTTATACCGGCACGAGAGGTACGCATCTGGACCTGATCCTTGCGCCTAATCAGGCCGCTCCGGGTTCGGTCATTGGAGCCGATCTTCGCAGACGCTTTGTGAATGCCGCAGACTTTCGCTATGAAACATCCGGGGCTGACTCGCTCTACAACGGTCTGCAAATTCGGCTACAGCGCCGCGAATCCAACGGCTTCCGATTCCTGACCATATACACGTTCAGCAAGTCTTTGGACGATGCTTCGGCCATCGGCGTCGGAGCCAGGACCGGCGTTGTCCAGGACTTTAACGACGTTGCGGCGGAATGGGGACTGTCGTCGTTCGATGTCCGTCACTCGCTTCGCAACTGGTTTTCTTATGAGTTCCCCTTCGGCGATCGGAAGCGATGGTTGCGCAGCGGCGCCGGAGCTGCCCTGTTGGGGAATTGGAGAGTCAGCACAATCACGCAGCTTTCCAGCGGCTTGCACTATACACCACTGTTGAGCGGGGCGCTCGTGAACGGCACCGGCGCTTTGTACTCCCAGCGGCCGGATGTCGTTGCCAATCCGGCTTCAGGCCCATCCACGGCGCTTCTCTTTTTCAACACTTCCGCATTCGCGGTGCCGGCTCCAGGGCAGTTTGGCGATGCTCCCCGCGGCAGCATCGTCGGGCCGGGATTCATCAACGTGAACGCCGCGCTCGGCCGCACGTTCCACTTCGGGACGGAGGGTAAGGATCGGATGGAGCTTCGCTGGGAATTGCAAAACGTGATGAACACGGCCAACTACGCGGGGCTCTCGACCGTCTTGGGATCGGCCGATTTTGGCCGGATAAAAGGAGCACGTCCGATGCGCAGCATGGACGTGCTGATGCGGGTGCACTTCTGATGAAACGCCTAATCTTCCTTCTCGTCATCGTATGCGTGGGCATGCCGGCTGTCCTTACGCAAAGCACGCAGAAACCGTCCACGGCTACAAAGCCGGTGAATGCTGGGCCTGCAGCCGCGCAAGAACAGACTGGCAAGGACGGCGTCCCCGTTTTTCGCCTGGCAGTAGACCTGGTCCAAATCGACGTTCGGGTCACAGATCATTCAGGTAGGCCGCTGATGGGACTGAGGCCAGAACAGTTCACGGTGTTGGAGGATGGTAAGCCCCAGACGATCAAATCATTTGATTTTTACGATATCCAAAAGCTCGAGGAAGCTGGCGCCAAAGCGCCTCCGATTACCGTGCGGCTGGGGTCGGTGCTGCCGCCGGAAGTGCGGGCGCACGCCGTCCTTGACCATCGCTTTATCGTACTTTTCTTCGATCTGACCGCCATGCAGCCGGATGAGCTGCTGCGGGCGCAGCGTGGGGCGGAACAGTACTTGCGTGAACAGATATCCCCGGCCGATCTGGTCGCAGTGGTCACCTATGGCAACCAGTTGAAGATTGCCGCGCATTTCACCAACGATCGCGACCGGCTTTTGAGCGCCGTTCGAGCGTTGCGCTCGGGTAAGGACGCGCAACTCGCCGACATGGCGGAAGCGGCGCCGCAAGACGGCGAAGATAACGTAAGCGAACAAACCGGGGCTGCCTTCACTCCTGATGAGACGGAATTCAATATTTTCAACACCGACCGGAAACTGGCAGCGCTCGAATCGCTGGCCAAGCTGTTGCGTGAGATTCCGGGCCGGAAACTGGTAGTTCATTTCACCGGGGGCATTACCCAGACGGGCGATGAAAACCGCGTCCAGCTCCGGGCCGCTACCGACGCCGCCAATCGCTCCAATGTTTCGTTCTACACCGTCGATGCACGCGGCCTGTTCGCGCAGGCGCCGGGCGGCGAGGCCCGCAATGGCTCGGCGACCGGGGCGGCTCAGTTCAGCGGCGCAGGAAGCGCGGCTCAGGCGAGTGAATCCAGCCGCGCTATGTTCACCGGAGCCGCCGTCTATCACCAGGTTGCAGCCCGGCACGCCTCTCGCGAAACGCTGGCGACTCTGGCGAACGATACCGGAGGCCGCGCGTTCTTTGACATGAATGATCTCAGCGAGGTCTTTCGCAAGCTGAGGGGAGAGAACAGCAGCTACTACATGGTTGGGTACTTGAGTACCAACCGAGCGCGGGACGGCCGTTGGCGCAATGTTCGCGTGCAGGTCAACGCGCCTGGGGCACGGGTCCGCTACCGGGAAGGCTATTACGCTCCGAAGGCCTACGGCATCGCCACTCCTCAGGATCGAGAGAATCAACTCGTGGAGGCCATCCGCTCGGATGCACCGCGTGTCGACTTTCCTATCGCGCTGGAGACTTCGTATTTCCGAATCAGCGATACGAACCTGTTTGTACCCATCGCGGCCAAGCTGGGGACCAGCGAACTGCGATGGGCAAGCAAACGTGGGCGCCGTCAAGCGACGTTCGACTTCGCCGCCGAGGTCCGTGAGAGCTCATCGAATCGAGTTGTATCGGCCTTGCGCGACACCATCGCCATCAGCCTCGATGGTGACCGCTTCCAGCAACTGCAACGGCACCCGCTCTTATATCAAGGTGGCATGGTTCTTGGGCCGGGAAGTTATCGCTTGAAATTCGTGGCTCGCGAGAACGAGACCGGCCGCCTGGGAATGTTTGAAGAGAACCTGGAGTTGCCGGCCATGCCGGCGGACAAGCTCGAGATGAGCTCGGTTCTGCTATCCAGCCAGTTGGAACCGGTGCGCGACGGTCTGGAGGTGAAGAAGCGCAGCCTGGGCGCGGGGGCCAGGTTACAGGTCATGCCGACGGAAATTTCCGGGGAGCGATTGGTCCCCAGCGTAACGCGGGTATTCACCACGGACCAGAATTTGTACGTGCTGTTTCAGGCGTATTCACCACTCACGGTGGATCTCGAGAAACTGCGAGCCGGACTCGTTCTGTTTCGCAACGGCGAATGGTCGAGTGAAACGCCTTTGGTAGAAGCGGCGGAGACGGACGCCAAACGACGCACGGCTTCCTTTCGCATGAGCGTTCCACTGGCCAAGCTTTCCACCGGAGATTACGTGTTGCAGGCTGTCGTGGTCGAAGAAGGCACGGATCAGGCAGCATTCGCCCAAAACACTTTCCTGCTCAAGGGAGCCGGCGCCGAATCGGCCTTGGTGGCTAAGCCCGAGGCCAAGCCGGATCAGTGAAGACCTCTCTATCTCGCGCCTACCCCGTGCTCAGCGGGGCCGCAGCGTAACGGGCCGAACCAGGCTGGGTGTGCTGATTGCATCTTTGAGGGATTGAAAAATGACGAAGCGGATCGAACTCTTCTCAATTCTCGCGTTAGCGCTGGTGTTCACTGGCTGCGGTCTCGTCAACGGCGGAGGCGGACGACCGGTCATGGGTATCTCCACGACTTCGCTGCCCAGTGCAGTGCAGGGCATGGCTTACAGTGCAGCATTGCAAGCCATCGGTGGCAAAGCGCCATACACATGGAGTATGTCGGGGACCATGCCTACAGGCGTCGTGTTCAACAGCAATGGAAACATTGCCGGGACGCCAACCGCGCTGGGTACCTCGTCCTTCTCGGTTCAAGTGACAGATTCGAGCAGTCCCCAGCTCACCGCGCAACTGCCCTTGAGTATTACCGTGAATCCCGTCCTCTCCATCACCACTACGCTGCTGCCCAGCGGCCTGACCGGCAACTCTTACAAGACCAAACTGAAGTCCAATGGCGGGGTGTCGCCGGTTAGCTGGACGATCGTGAGCGGGTCGCTTCCTGCCGGACTGACCATGGACGCCGGCGGAACCATCTCCGGCACACCTACGACCGCTGGCACATCCGGTTTCACCGTGCAGGCTACTGACGCGAGCACGACGCCACAAGCACAACAAGCGGACTTCACCATCAACATCGGTACACCAACGCCGCTGTCGATTACCACCACCTCACTCCCCAACGGCATCGTGAATACCGCTTACAGCGCGACGGTGCAATCGACTGGAGGAATACCTCCCATCAGCTGGAGCATAACCACTGGGGCGCTTCCTCCCGGGCTGACCCTTGACCCGAACTTCGGAGTGATCTCGGGAACGCCAACCACTGTGGGGACAACGGGGTTCACCGTGCAGGCTGCAGATTCAAGCACACCTCAACAAACCGCTCAGGCGGCACTGAGCATTACCCGCACTGTAGGCCCGCTGAAGATCACGACGACCTCGCTGCCTGCGGGTACGGTCGGCAACGCTTACTCCGCGTCTCTGCAGGCCAATGGAGGAACGCCGCCGATCACGTGGAGTGTGAGTGTGGGCTCTCTGCCCGCTGGGCTTACCCTGAACGCCTCCACCGGTGCGATTACCGGGACACCGACGGCTGCCGCAACAACCGGCTTCACCGTCACTGCCACGGATACCAGCGCTCCGGTGCAGAGCGCGCAGCAAGCCCTCAGCATCATCGTTGCCCCGCCAGGAAACAACGACGCCGAACTGTCAGGCCAATACGCCTTCTTGTTCCAAGGTTTTGACGCCAGCGGACCGGTCGCCATCGCGGGCAGTTTCGTAGCCGATGGTAAAGGCAATTTGACCAGCGGCATCGAGGACATCAATCGAACCTCAGGCGTGTCCGCGGGTATGGCCTTTAGCGGAACATACCTGGTCAATGCAGACAGTCGGGGCACGATGACGCTCAGCAACACGCAGGGCACCTCTACCTTTAGCTTTGCCCTGGGATCGATTGTCACCGGTGTGGCAAGCCTGGGTCATGTTATTGAGTTCGACGCCACCGGCACCAACGTGGCTGGCGTGATCAAGAAGCAAGACACAACAGCCTTCTCTTCGGCCGCCATTTCCGGCAACTACGCGACAGGAATGAGCGGTGCGGGACCCACCGGTCTCGCATTTTCCTTGGCGGGTAGCTTTACCGCCAACGGAGCTGGAACCATCAGCGCCGGAGATATGGACACCAAAGGAGTCGGCCTGGTCGCGGCCGACACGCCTTTCACCGGAACTTACACGGTGGCCGCCACAGGCCGCGGAACGTCGACCTTCAGCGTCGGCACAGCGGTCATCAATCAGGCGTTCTATGTTATTTCCGCGAACGAACTGATGATGATCAGTACAGATCCGCTTTCAGCCACCAATGCCATTTATGGCGGATCGGCGTTAAAGCAAGCTGCGGGCTCCTTCACCAATGCTTCCCTGAACGGCGCCAGCGTGCTGGCCGTCGAAGGCTTTTCAAATACCGGCGTCAGCAATGCCGTAACTATTCAAGTGGGCGTCATAACCGCGGCAGGCAACGGCAGTTTCACGATCTCGGCTGACTCAAACAAGGCCGGCGTCCTGGGTCCGATTAGTGCCTCGGGCACCTATACTGTCGCTGCCAATGGACGAACGCCGATTACGGATATAACCCACTCGTGGACAATTTATCTGGTCGGACCAAACCAGGGATTTGTCGTGGACCAGAATCCTAGTGCCACGTCGGGCACGCTGCAACCGCAGAGCGGCGGACCGTTCAGCGCCGCATCGCTGTCGGGGAGCTTCATCTTTTCTGACGGACCACCGGCAGGAAAAACTTCGACCCTGCAATCCGGAGTTGCCAGCCCGAACGGTGTCTCCAGTGTCAGCGGTACCTTCGACCAGAACAAGGCCGGCGTTTTGAGCGGATCGATGGCGTTGACGGACACGTACACGGTTGCGGCCAACGGCCGGGTTGTTCTCAGCGGCTCGCAACAGATCATGTACATCATCTCGCCTTCGAAAGCCGTGGTTGTTAACTCGGATCCGACCAACACCAGCCCGAACCTCAGGTTCTGGGATAAATAACCGCTGCGTACCCGGCGTCGAATCACCGGCGCCGGGCCGCGTGTCATACCATTTGTTGAAGATTAGAGCGTCATTTGTTGGAAATCGGGAGCGCAGGCGCCCTCGCGTGCGTTAGCACGGCATGAAGAAGGATCTCAAGGAGCGGCAACGAAAGATGCGCGAACGCATGGCCCGGCAGTCGAAGGTGAGACCAGCGGCGAAGCCGGCGGTGACCTCCTTCTTCAAAAAACAAGCGGCTCCCGGCCCCCGACTGAAGGAGAGGCCCAGGATTTTGCACCGGAAGCCCCGCATTCAGAAGCCGCCTGCAGCAGCAATATATAAGGAGGCCTACGCGTTGGATCCTACACCCGACGCAAGGCCCACCGAGATGTCTTAAGTCGTTAAAAACACGCGTGCTTTTGCAGCTGCAGGGGGATCAACGCGCAGGTTCTGCCACTCCTTATATTATCCCGCTAGGATGATGGCTTCCCATCAACTCTCGTGCCTTACGATATTGCCCCCTCAGCTCCAGGACGAGCCGCCTCCGTTCCTCCTGCTCAGGGATTTGGGGAAGCAATTCCAGCCCACTTGCGACGTTACGAACAGCGTCAGCAGCCGTGCCACGTTCCAGGCATTGCTGAGCTGCCTGCTTGAGGTAGTGAATTGCGCGCCTCGCATCGCATCCCCGCTGGAAGTGATGCGCCAGCTCGGGCGCGGCTTGCTCCTTCAGCCCGGCGAGGGCGCGCTCGAGTCGTACGCCGATTCGCAGATGCCAACGCGCGCGTTGGCCGGCCGCCAGACGCTTATAGATGACCTCGCAATATAGGCTGTAGATGAAACAATATCTTTGGCAGACAGTGCCGTCAGGCCAACATGACCACCCGGCGCTCGCGAAGAACCGGCCGGCTTGGGCCATCGTGGCGCACTGCGTCTCAATCTCCGGAAGGGGGCGATTCAATGCCGCGGCCACCGCAGAAACGCAGAATTCAATTCCAGCGACGCTGGCGGCCTCAACGATTTCCTGTTCAGCCGGCGGCAATTGGTCTACCTGTTCTTGAATGAACTGCCGCAAGATATCAAACACCTTGCCGCGCAAAGCAATCGCGCGGCGATCACAAACCAGCTGGTGTTGGCGTACGTAGAGACGAAAGGGACCGAATGTGCAAGTCTGTGCCGACATGTTGCTACTCCTAAATGGGAAAGGCCCCCACCGAATGAAGTGGGGGACGGAAGAGGTTGGGGCGGACAGTTGCAAGTCCGCAAGGGCACTCTTCAGCAGCAGAATGTCAGCAAAGCAGAACGCAAATAACGGACAACGGTGACAGAACAGGCGGGGAGGAGGTTTCGCGAAGCGAAGTGAAGACCAATGTGGTTTGGTTGGCTTGAATCGGAGCCGTGAATACCAGCACCAGCGCGGCCAGTTGAATCAGCAACGGAAGGATGAGACGTTGCGCTGTACGCAGGGCCGTCGGCGGAAGATCAACCTGAGGCGCGATGACGATGATCAGGACGCACAGAAGAAGGATGGCGCACACCACAGCTCTCATCGTGCGAAACCTGACGTCTTCTGGCAAAGGCTCCATAGGGCACTAGCAAGCCACTCTCACAACGTACCACAAATCGCGACTCAATGGCGCGGCCGGGTAGTGGGTCAGTTTGCTTCTCTATGATGCGATCACCCGCTGGAGTGTCACAGACTGTTCAATCTGATCTGCCAGCGGCACGGCTAACATCAGAGCTCCTGGATTTCCTTCCAAATCGATGGTGGCACGGGAATGCCTTTGGCCATGTTCTCTCTTCGAGCTTCCAGCACACGCTCACCTGGATAGCGAATCTGCTCTTCGCTTCGCGTGGAGAACCGGAAATGGCGGACCACCTCGCCGACCATTTCCGCAGCGGCTTCAGGCTGTGACACTTGAGACAAGTCCAACGCAATAAAAACCTGGGATAATTTTGTCTCCGCTTCAGGGTCGGCAGGGATCTGCCACGTGAATTGTCCACGTGACAGTAAGCCGGCCAGGAGGTCGAGCATCAAAGCCAATCCCGATCCTTTCCAGTAGCCGATTGGTAGAGGCCGGCTTGAGGCCTCGATCTGCGCCGGATCGCGCGTGAGGTTCCCGTCGACATCGAAACCGCCAGCCACCGGCAGAAGCTCTCCTTGGGCACGGTACGATGCGAGAGCGCCGTAGGAAAACTGCGACATGGCCATGTCCAAAACGATGTGTCCCTCAGCCCGCGGTACCGCAATAACCACTGGATTGTTCCCGACTCGCGGATCCGGTGCGCCCCAGGGAGGAAGATTGGGCATAGTGTTTGTCCAGCAGATTCCAATCACTCCGGCCTCGGCAGCTTGCCATCCATAAGTCCCGCCGCGCATCCAGTGATTGGTGTTGGCAAGTGCAACACATCCAACTCCATTCCTCTGCGACAGCGAGATGGCTCTTGCCATGGAATGGTATGCATTCAGGTTGCCGGGACCTCTGTTTCCATTCCAGCGCTCCAACGCTCCGTGCGTCGAAATCAGCGATGGCTCTGCTTGAACATTCACCAGACCCTTGCGAATGCTGCGGACAAAGCGAGGAAAGCGTTCCAGGCCGTGGGAGTAGACTCCGTCGCGACTCGTCTGGGCGAAGAGTTGCGCGCAGAGCCGGGCACGTTCCTGCGAAAACCCCAGATTGAGCAAAGAGCGATGGAGAACGTCGCAGACCTGCTGATAGGGAATTCTCATCATGGATGCTTTACGCCCGGGCAATTGAGCGCGCCAGTCAGCCGGATGCTATCCGCGACTAAAGCTTCTTTTCCGCCACCGACTCCAGCAGCGTGTCGGCCAGGGGCCGGCTCTGCGAGAGGCTGAAATCGGTCACGCGCTTCAGGGCAAACGTTGCTGCGTCGGAAACGCGCTGCGCTTTCACCCGGAAAACATCGATGCCCTTCACATCCTGCACCACAAAAGCCGGGCGCAAGTCGTCTTTGTCGTAGGCAATTTCAATGTTGTTCAATTGCAGATTTCGGGCATGGCGGATAAAGAATCCATAGCTGGGCATAGCAGGACCGAACATGGTTGGTTCCGGGTATGTATTCTCTTTTTCTGGAGGCTCGACACCGGCATCTTCTTTGGAGCCGCCGCCCAGGTGGCGAATGTAGATATCGCTCAGCCTCACGTCTTCGATCTCATGGCCGGGAATCCCGCTGATGATCGAGCTTATGCCTGTCCCGGCGCTCGAACAGACAACATTGCTGATCATGACACGGCGCATCGCGCCGACCGGGACGCCCTCCGGGCCGCGCATGCGGCTGCCCAGGCGCATGAAGATGGGAGCGTTGACGATCTCGCGCATGGTGATGTTGCTGATGGTCACATCTTCCAGCAGTCCGCCATCCACGGTCTCCAGCGCCAGCCCGCGGCAGAACTCGAACACGCAATTGGAGACGGTAATGTTCTTGAAACCGCCGTTGGATTCCGTGCCGAACTTGATCCGGCCAGTGGGCTTGAAGTTTTCCCGCGGCGGGGTGCGATCGTAGGTGGCGTCCAGCAACGATCCTTCGCGGAAGCCGCTCACCAGGCAGTTGGTGATGGTCACGTTCTCGGTCGCTCGCGCGTATCCCAGGCCAAAGCAGCTCTTCAGGCAGATTCCGTCATCGAACGGCGAATTGACGTTGCAATTGGATACCCGCACGTTCCGGCAGCAATCGATGTCAATCCCGTCGCGGTTGGTGTCGATGGTGAGGTTGTCGATGGTGAAATTGTCCACCGCGATGGCCAGAATGCCGAAGTGTCCGCCGTGAAAGATGGAGAAATCGCGCAGGGTGACGTTGCGGCAATTCTTCAGAGCGATGGCTTTGTTGCCGACGCCGGGATCCTCGGCTTTCGGCGTCTCGCGTCCGCTGCCGCGGCTGAGGCCTTTGCCCCAGATCTTTCCTGGCCCAAGAATGGAAACGTTTTCCACTCCCTCGCCCCAGATCAGGCTGTTGTGCCAGTGGCTATGCCCGTAGTCCTGAAACTTGTCCCATTGGTTGGGCTCCGCCGCGTCATATTGCCCCGCGCTTCCCGATTCCGCAGCGACGATGACGGCTCCCGGATCCAGGTACAAGGCGACATTGCTCTTCAGGTGAATCGAGAAACAGGCGAAGGAGCCGGCAGGGAAGCGTACAATTCCACCGCCGGCAGCGGCCGCGGCTTCAATCGCTTTGTTGACGGCGGGCGTATCGATGGATTTGCCGTCGCCCTTCGCGCCGAAGGTCCTGACGTCGTACGTCCCCGACAAGGCAAGAGCGGGATGTTTGTCTGCAACTTCGCGAGGCATCGCGATCGCCGCGTCCGGCCGTGCCAGACCTGCGGCGGAACCGGCCAATCCCGCGGCCGTAAGCGCAAGGAAGTTACGACGCGAATTTTTTTCCATGGAAATCCCGGGTCTCCTCTTCTGTTGTACTCATGGTCACTGACTTTTTACGACGAAGTACAGAAATGTTTCCTGAACGTCTTTGAACCAGTGCGGCACTCCCGCCGGGATCACGATCACATCGCCCTTGGACAGAGTATGACTCTGGCCGCCTTCAATCCCCGAGCCGCGCACCTCACCGGGACCTGTCGGCTTTGGGTCCAGCATCTTGCCTCCGGTAACAAATGTGGCCGAGCCCTCGACAATGTAAAACACGTCAGTATCTTTTTCGTGGAGTTCAGACTGGCCCGGCTTGTCCCTGCGGCCGGTAAGGATCGAGTAGTTGTGGCCATCCTTCGTGACCAGCGGTGAGCCCTTTTCAAACGACGCGCGAACCTCTGCCGCGGAGAAATACTTGACTGTGTCAGCTGCCGCGGAACCGGCGCCAGGCTGGGGAGTGCTTGCCGTGCCGGCCTGCGGGCTGCTCACGATAGCGACCGACGCAGGCTGAGCCAGGCGCGCCGTCTCCTGTTTCACCAGGGTTGCGAACTCATTCAGGCTCTTCACCGGCCTGGAGGATTCCTGATCCCAGGCGGCAAGAACGTACCAACGGGCCGCGCCGTCCTTGAGTTGCGGCTGAACCACGTAATTCAGCGGATCACCCTCGCGCTGGCATCCTTGATGTCCCTCAGGAACGATGATGGCGAGGCCAAGGTTTTCATTCGGCAGGGAATCCGTGGCCCCGGTTCCCGGCTTGACGACCTGGGGACCCCAGATCGCGAGCGAACAGGTGTTCCCATTGATCTCTTTGAGTTCCGGTTTGCGCGAGATCCCGGCAACCAGCGCAAACCCTTCGCCGTGATCCAGGGCAACCTGGTGTTCGTAGCCGCGCTCTCCGGCCCACTGCGTGATGCGGCTGCGCAGATTGACGACCCGGTCGCCGATCTTCCATCCGTCATACGTGAATTCAACGATCGAGCGCACCGGCCCCGCGCTGACGATGCGCCAATTGCGTTTCGTTACTTCGGCGACCGGCAGCGCGTGTCCGTCAATCCAGGCGCCCACACCTCCTGCACCCAAAGACTTCCCGACGTTGTAAATGTCGCGGCCCAGCGGCGAGTCTTCCTGATACTTGTAATCGGCAGCGGAGAACATTTCCAGATACAGCCCGGGCTTGCGTTTGCCCCAAAGGTCAATGGCGTTGCGCTTGTCGAAGTAGAGCCGCCATGCCGTGGTCTCTGACTCCCAGCCCATGCCATCGTAGTGTTGGGCGAACTTGGCGTCCGTGCGCTTGGGATAGTCAGTGCGCGGAGTCGCGACCCCGGCGGGCCCGCCATACATGAGGCTTACGACACGTTTCTGCCTCGGCTCCAGCTCGATCTGAAAGGCAAGCTCATCGGGCTTGCCGTCGCCATCGAGATCATCGGCCTGCGACGGAAGTTGCCTGGCGGGATCGGCGGCCGTTGCCGCCGCGCCTGCATCGTCAGCGATGACAACCGCGCCAGCAGCTTTGAAGTCCGGAGCCACGCGCTGGATTTCACTGATGCGGAGCACCACATTCTCCACGCGGCGTTCACTGGAGGGATTGGTCACGGCAACCTGAACGGTTTTTCCAGCTTGCGAGACCAGAGCCGCCGGCAGAGACAAAACTGCCAGGCCCAAAGATACGATTTGGAGTATGTGTCGAGCTTTTGCCATGTGTGTTCCCAGATTCGCGCTGTTTCACATTGCGAAACAATGCTTCTCTATCTGAAACTTGATTGCGCTCTCTCTTATATACCGGCGCCTGGTTTTTCGCGAAGACATTTATCGTAGACCTCAAGCGGCTCAGAAAGTCCGTGCCCTTGCATGTCCATGTGGCACAGCCGCCCTCGCCGGTGAAAATTGAGCGCCACAGCCCGAGGGCCCTGCCCCAGTACGCGAAAACCGCGCGCGTTGGGGACCCCGCGGTGTACTACCACGCGTTAGACTGTCTTCCTTCCGAGACGATTCCTTCACTCATTCTTCGCATAAGGACGAAATCGTTGGTGGCCCAAGCAGTGAGACGTGGCAGTGCCACGTCTCTACGGCCGTTTTCTCTCCGCGCCTCCGTGTCTCCGTGGTAGGTGTCGCCTGATTGCAGCTCGTCGCGCCGGTGCCACAAAAGATTCGTGGTACCCGGCAAAACAGGCTTGTGTGGCACAGGCACTCTTGCCTGTGCTTGCCTCCTTCAGGAGGACACTTTGCACCGGCAAGAGTGCCGGTGCCACAAAATCAGTGTCTCAACTGGCCTGCCGACAGCCTTTTATCCGCCTTTGTATCGCCACAGCTATCCCTGCCGTGTGTAGTGAACTTCACTCAGCGAGCGCAGACGGTCGGCCGCGGCTTCCGGAGTGATGTCACGCTGCGGCGATCCCAGCATTTCATAGCCGACCATGAACTTCGGAATGGTTGCCGAGCGCAGGAGCGGAGGATAGTAGTGAGCGTGAAAGTGCCACTCAGGATGGAGAGCTCCATCGGTGGGCCGTTGATGGAATCCCATGGTGTATGGAAACGGAGTCTTAAATAGATTGTCGTAACGCACGCAGAGGCGCTGCATGATGTCGGCCAAGGCATCGAGCTCTGCTGGGCTCAGAGTGTCCATGCTCCCCGCGTGGCGGACGCTCAGCAGCATGAGTTCGAACGGCCAGATCGCCCAGAAGGGAACCAGGACCACAAAATGATCATTGCGGCAGACGATCCTCGCGCCCTCCTTGAGTTCACGGGCGAGATAGTCGCAGAGCAGACAAACCGAGTGCTTCTCGAGATATTCACGCTGCGACTGATGTTCTTTTTCCGCTTGATTGGGCAGCGTGGCGTTGCCCCAGATCTGGCAGTGCGGATGGGGATTGCTGGCGCCCATGATAGCGCCGCGGTTCTCAAAGATCTGCACATGGTTGATCCAGGGAATGCTTCCCAACTCCCGGTACTGCTCCGCCCAGACATCAACCACCTTTCTGATCTCCTGCTGGGTCATGAGTGCAGGAGTCAGATCATGCCGCTCGGAGAAGCAGACGACACGGCAAATACCGCGCTCGCATTGTGCCAGCAGCAACCCGGAGTTGTTGAACTGCTCTGGCTGTGGCTCGGGACGAAGAGCGGCAAAGTCGTTGTCGAAAACAAACGTTGAAGTGTACTGCGGATTGCGAACGCCGCCGGCACGGGCGTTTCCAGGACAGAGGTAGCACTCGGGATCGTAAGCGACGCCGGGAGGCTCAGCAGCCTGTTCCTCTTTCCCGCGCCAGGGACGTTCCGTCCGCTGCGGCGAGACCACAATCCACTCGCGGGTGAGAGGATTGAAGCGGCGATGGGGTTGGTCGAACGGGCTCGCGATCATGGATAGGGGCCGGCTCCTTCGGAAGCAATACAGACGCGAACGTCAGGAACCACCCCGATCCGCGCCTGGTAGGCGGCCGCAATCTTTGCGGTGAACTCAGGCACGGCTCCCGCCGCAACCAGGTTCACCGTACAGCCGCCAAAGCCGCCTCCGGTCATGCGCGCACCGTAAACCCCTTCCACTCGGTTGGCGAGATCGACCATGAGATCTAATTCGGGAGAGCTTACTTCATAGTCATCACGAAGGCTGCGGTGCGACGCAGCCATCATCTGCCCAAAGCGCTGCAAATTGCCTTCCTGGAGAGCGGCAGCCGCTAACTGGACTCTTTGGTTTTCGCTGATCACATGCAGACAACGCTTGTACACGACGGGAGGCAACACCGCGCGGAGCCGCTCCAGGTTTTCGAGCGACACATCACGCAGAGCCGAGATACCGGGGAGCGGGCCGGACAGGATCTGCACACCTGCTTCGCATTGCGAGCGCCTGGCGTTGTATTCGCCCGAGGCATTGGCGTGCTTCACCATGGTGTTGCAGATCACCAATCGAACATGGTCCGGCAAGGGGAAGTAAGTGTGCTGGAGGGAGCGGCAATCGAGACGCGTCAGATGTCCTGGCTTGCCGTGGCAGCAGATGAACTGGTCCATGATCCCGCAACGAGCGCCAACGAATTCATTTTCCGCTTGGCGGCACAATTGGGCGAGTTGCAAACGATCGCAGAACCGTCGCTGAAGGTCGAGCAGGGCCAGGGCGACCGCAACTTCTACAGCCGCGGAGGAGCTCAACCCGGACCCCATGGGGACATCGCTGGCGATGAGCATTTTGGCCCCGGGGATGCGGTATCCGGATTGCTCCAGCATCAAACCCACGCCCTGGACATAGTCGCTCCAGTCGCGCAGAGCCTTGGGCTGGTCAAGATGGAATGTGCGGCTGTCTTTGAAATTGCTGGAGTAGACCGCGACCGCGCGATCGGCCCCAGGCGCAACTGCCACCCAGCAATCGAGATCGACGGCCGCAGGCATCACGAAGCCTTCGTTGTAATCGGTATGTTCGCCGATCAGGTTGATGCGTCCCGGGGCGCGAAAGAGCCGGCAATCGCCACCGTACTGGTTGCGGAAGAGCTCGCGTACTTGTGCAGCGCGGCCGGCTGCCGGCAACTGCGCCGGCTCGGCGACGGAACTAGGGCCAGGATTCATTCCGGTGCAGAAGTGCTTTTGGTATGAGACTCGGCGCTGGATTCGTTGCGGGAGAGCCGTCGATAACTGCGCTGTACCAGCGCCAGCATCGCTATTCCAAAGGCCACGAGTACGAGCCCCCACCACAAGTTGATGTTCACGTGAAGCGAGCGCTGGTAGATACCCTTATCGCTGACCAGCCCAAATCCAGACAGCAGGAATCCAAAAACCAGAAAGAGAAGCCCAAGGGGCAAGCGGATGTCGAGTCGCATGGGTGCTCCTACCAAAAAATGATGTTCAACAGCAGAGCGATTGCCAAGGCCACCACGGCGAGAATCTCAGGCCGCTGGTACCAGGCCAGGTCGCGGCTCTGGGCTTTCTCTGTGAGCGAATAAACCAGACCGGAGAGCCGGCCCTCGTCATGCGGGCGAGTGGCGAGACTCACCAGGATAGTAACGATAAAACAGGCGCTCCACGCAAAAATCGCCGTCCAGAAGTTTTGCGCCATCTCGCTGGGATAGGTATGCAGCGTGGCCAGCCATCCGCCTTTAATCCCGGATGCCGCGCCCACGGGAAGTGTAAGGCCGTGATGCAGCGCCGCTGACGTGGTTCCCGCGAGCAGCCCGCAGAACGCTCCGTGCCCCGTGGTCCGTTTCCAGAACATGCCCAGGAGAAAGGTCGCAAACAGGGGCGCATTGACGAAGGCGAAGACCAGCTGAAGCATGTCCATGATGTTGTTGAAGCGGCTCGCCATGTACGCCGCGGCAATGGACAAGCCGATCCCGAAGACCGTGGCCATGCGTCCCATCCACAAATAATGCTGATCCGTTGCCTTGGGGTTGATATAGGACTGGTAGATATCGTAGGTCCAGACGGTGTTGAAAGCCGTGACGTTGCCTGCCATGCCGGACATGAAGCTGGCCAACAACGCGGTCAAACCCAGCCCCAGAATTCCGGTGGGGAAGTAGTGCAGCAACATGTTGGGGATGGCCAGATCGTAGTCGAGTTGCACGTGGCCCTCGCTGTCGCGCACCGGGGCGCCGGTGTCAGGATCGACTTTTGCGGGAATCAGGCCTGTGCCTTCCGGTGCGACAACCGCAGAGCCGTGTACGGCGGCTACGGTGGTTGAATTCTGGGTCGGCAGCGCAATCGCGATCAGCCCGGGAAGAATTACCAGCAGGGGGAAAAACATTTTCGGAAAGGCAGCGATTAACGGAGTGCGCCGCGCGGCGCTCATGGAATCCGCGGCCATAGCCCGCTGGACTACGAGAAAGTCAGTACACCAATAGCCGAAGGACAAGACAAATCCCAGCCCCATGGCCAGGCCAAACCATTCCACGCCCAGCCGGTTACCGTGAGCGCTCCCCATACCGATCCACGAGTGCGTGAAACTGGGATCCAGCCGGGCCTTGAGGCCGGTCCAGCCGCCTACGTTTCTCAGGCCGAGCCAGACCAGCGGCAGGAATCCTGCAACGATCAGGAAGAACTGAACCACTTCGTTATAGATCGCGCTGGAAAGCCCGCCCAAAAAGATGTAAGCCAGCACCACCGCGGCAGCCACAAGGATGCCGGCGTGGAAAACCCATGAGAGAGGAAGTCCCATCTTTTGGAACGGCGCATCAAACACGTGCAACGTCTGGATCAGCTTGGCCATGGCGTACATGGAGATGCCGGAAGAGAACACGGTCATCGTCGCAAACGAAATAGCATTGAACCCGCGGGTCTTCTCGTCGAAGCGCAGGCGCAGGTATTCCGGCACGGAACGGGCCCGCGATCCGTAGTAGAAGGGCATCATGAAGACGCCCACAAAAACCATGGCGGGAATTGCGCCGATCCAATAGAAGTGGCTGGTGGAGATGCCGTACTTGGCGCCGGAGGCCCCCATGCCAATGACTTCCTGGGCTCCGAGGTTGGCGGAGATAAAAGCCAGGCCGCAAACCCACGCCGGGATCGAGCGTCCGGCCAGGAAGAAATCAGAGCTGGTCTTCGTATAGCTCTTCAACGCCACGCCGATACCCAGCACGAAGGCGAAGTACACGATCATGATGATCCAATCGATCCCAGTCAGCATGCGTGAAACCTCCTGTTCGGTCGTTCACGGTTCACTTCGAAACGCGCAGTAAGACTACACCGTGCCCCGGCACACGGGCGTGGTATTCGTCCTGAATCGTGCCGAGACTGTTCCCGCTCCATACGTCACGGGCCTGCACGGGTCCGGCAAAGCCGAGCTGGCGCAAACTCACGCGCATCTCCATCGGCTGAGGATGGCGATTGAATAAGCCCACGGCCTTCGACCCGTCGGCGAGTGGGCGCGCCCAAACCTCCAAAGGCCCTTCGGCGCTCACGCGATCTCCCGCCATGCCGGCCGGGTCCTGGTCGATCGCGATGACATTCTTGTTCGTCAGCAGGCTGATGGTTTCCGGCGTCATTTTCGTGAGGTCGTTGCCGGCCAGCAGAGGCGCGGCCAGGATGGCCCACAGGCTCATGTGCGTGCGGTATTCCTCGGTGTTCATGCCGCCATTGCCTACTTCCAGCATGTCAGGATCGTTCCAATGACCAGGCCCTGAATATTTGGCCAGCCCCGCCTGGGCGAACCCGATCTCTGCCATGCGCGCGTACCTGTCGCTGATGTCGCCGGTGGTGCGCCAGAGATTGCCGCCCACGGAGCTGCCCCAACTCCAAACCTCGTCGTTTCCGTATTGGCACAAACTGTACACGATCGGACGCCCGGTCTTCAGCAGCGCGTTGTGCATTTTGACATAGGCATCGACCATGATCTTGTGGGCTGCTTCCGGAGAAGGCGCCTCCTTCATCATGTCGCGCAGGCCGCAGAGATCATACTTCAGATAATCGATGCCCCAACCCGCAAATGTTTGTGCGTCCTGCTCCTCATGACCGTAACTGCCTTCGTATTTTGCGCATGTCTTGGGCCCGGGCGAGGAATAGATGCCGAGCTTAAGACCTTTGCTGTGGACGTAATCAGCCAGGGCCTTCATGTCGGGGAACTTGTTGTTGGAGTGGATCACGCCCTGGGTGTCTCGTTCACCCTCCCAGGTGTCGTCAATGTTGATGTACACGTAGCCTGCGTCGCGCATGCCGCTGGAGACCATGGCGTCGGCTTGCGCGCGGATGGTAGCGTCATCAACCTGCTTGTTGAAGTGGTTCCAACTGTTCCAGCCCATCGGAGGTGTTGGCGCGATCTTCGGCTGCTGGGCTGATAAATTGGACAGTAACCACGTGGCAATGACGAACACAGCCAAGTTCTTCA
Source organism: Candidatus Angelobacter sp. (assembly GCA_035263765.1). GTDB lineage: Bacteria > Acidobacteriota > Terriglobia > Terriglobales > Acidobacteriaceae > Angelobacter. The sequence continues at coordinate 37,658 of DATFQZ010000013.1, forward strand.
TTCTCACCTCAACAGCGTGAATAGACACGGTGCACAACTCGTCATCCCGAGCTCCGTCAATGAGAGCGCGCTGTCATCAGCGCCCGAATAGGAGCGAGGGACCTTGTGTTTTACTCAAGGGAATCAGTGTCTTGAAAACCACAAGGTCCCTCCGGCCTACTCGCGCGCTGATGAAAACGCGCGCTCGCTCTACGGCCGTCGGGATGACGGTAAAGGTGGACGCGATGCGTTTTTGCACAATCTCTAAGCTAGTCTGTCATCCATCGCTCAAGACTGCTGATATCCCAGTTGCCGTGATACCGATTGCGCAGCCTTCCTTACAATAGCCGCAAACGGCGCGACCTTCTCTTCCGAAATCCTGGTGAGCGGGCCACTCACGCTCAATCCTGCTATTACTTTTCCGCCGGCATCGAAGATGGGCGCAGCAATACAGCGCGCCCCCAGGACCGCTTCTTCGTCGTCCAAGGCAAAACCTTGCAACCGCGTCTTGGCCAGCTCTTTCTTGAACTTGGGGGGCTGCGTGAGAGTGTGGGGCGTCATTCGTTCAAAGGTCAGAGAAGGGAGCAGGTCCGCGATTTCCTGATCGGGGAGGTGCGCGAGCATAGCTTTGCCGAGCGCGGTGCAATGCAGCGGACGCCGGGCGCCGATTTGTGACGCGAAGCGAAAAGTGTGGGAACTCTCAATGACGTCGAGGTAGAGGATCTGCTGTCCGTCAAGGACTGCCAGATTGACCGTCTCGCCGGTGGCCGTCCACAGCTTCTGCAGCACGGAGCGGCTGATCTTGCGGAGCGTTTCCTCCAGGTTGATGCCGGAGCCCATGCGCGCCAGCTTGGGCCCGATGACGTAGGCGCCGGCATCGTCGCGATAGAGATATCCCTGGCTCTGCAGGTGCGCCAGAAAGCGATAGGCCGTGCTCTTGTTGATTGCGGTTCTGGCGGCGATTTCTTTGAGCTGCAATCCCGAGGGGTTGCCCTGCAGCGCCTCCAGAATCTTCAACACTTTCATCACTACCCCGACCGGGGCCGCCTTCGATCCACGTGTTCGGATCATGTTGCACCTCTGTTCCGGATATCCGCGGAACGTATTTTATCCTATGAAACGCATATTCTTTCTGTTGATTCCATATCCGCACGAATTCTCGATAACGTAAACGGTGAGACGTGGCAATGCCACGTCTCTACGCCGGCATTGGCGTGCGATCGAAGACCGGGGCCGGGAGATGACGTATCCGTAGAGACGCGGCACCGCCGCGTCTCACACTCGACAGCCACGATAATCTTCATCGGCAAACCAACAATCGCGCTGATCGTCCGGGAAGATCCTTCACGGCAAAGCTGCTGCTGTGGCGCCCGAGATCGGCGCTGCTCCAATAGTCCGTGATCGCGAATGATCCCTTGAACGAAAAAGACACGGTCGCCGGCGCGTCGTCCCAGTTGAAGAGACACACCATCAACTTGTCCGGCTGGCGAATGAATCCCACCTGCAGGTTCTCGTTCTCGAATTCGGCGGCAATCCCGGTAGGTGGAAGCAATCGCCGGAGAATTTCCTGACGCGGCGGAGGGATCTTTGTCAGATCGTCGCCGGAGAGCACCATGCCTCCGCTCGCGTAGATTGCCGTAGCGTGAAACAGAAACTCCTCATCAGGGAGATCCCCGGTTAGCAGGACAGCATCCGGATCGTTCCACCACAGCCGGCCGTTTTGCCAATTGCGGTTCAATGTCTGGCGGGCCACGGAACGAAAGGTCGGCCACGCGCGTTTGATATCGGCGGAGCTGCGTGAGCCATCAATCAATCCAAACGACGGCCAGATCGGATGATTGCAGCCCAGAATGAATCCGTCGCCGGCGCCGCTGCGGATGGCTTCCATGCCTCGCCGATAGGCCTGGATGCGAGTGGCTTTGGGATCATGGAATCGCCCGCCATGCATGGCGCCCCAAAAATTGGCGTCAAGTTTGAAATAGCTGCAACCCCACTCCTGGCGCATGGTGCTGAAAACCTTGCGAAAATGCTGCTGAACCTCAGGATGCGTGCCATCAAGCGCGAACCAGGGGCCGTGCCGCCATCCGCCAAAGGTCACCATGCTGGATAGAAGCGGCTTGTCGTCAGCGCCGCGAATGAACCACTCGGGACGCTGTTGGAAAACGCGCGAACTTTGTTCCGCGATGAAAGGAGCCACCCAGATAGCCGGCTCGAATCCGCGCTTGCGGATCTCCTTCAACACCGCGACCAAATCGCCGCCGAAAGCTTTGCCGGTCTCCAACCAGTCACCCATGGCTGCCTGATATCCATCATCGATCTGGACGTATTTGAGGCCGGGCAGTTTCTGGGCGATCACGTCAAGATTCTGGAGGACTTGCTCTGCCGTCACTCTGGGGCCAAAGCAGTACCACGAACACCAACCGGTGGGGACAGGCTGGAAGAGACGCCGGGCGTGGTTCTTCGCAACGCGCGCGCTCACTGCCGCCAGCAGCTCAGGGCGATGTTGGCGTTGGTCCACCATCAACTCTTCCATCTCCCACGTTTCGCCGGGAGCGAGCTCCAAGCTCTCCGTATCGACGACGGCCTGAATTGATCCTTTGGCAAGAAAGAACCTGCCGATAAAACGGCGGCAAGATGTAAAGGCCAGGATGAGGGAAGGCATAGCCGGCGGCGAGAGCGTCAGCAATCCGGATACAGCGATGGCATCCGCGCTCTCAGGTCCGGGGATCTTGTAGTGACGCGCCTCCGAGTAGCCGAGGTCCTGAGGATGGCCTAGAGTCCCGCCGGTCTGGGAAAGCATCTGGAAGCTGTCGCCGTACAACAAGGTTTCGTCGGGAAGATTGTGCGCAGCATCGCACAGGATGACTTCTTTGATCCGCACCGCCTGCTTGCCCTGATTGCTCACTGTGGCCCGGCAAAAAGCTCCGTCCCATTGACTGGTTACGATCACGCGGTTGGCCGTTTCCCCCGAATTCGCCGGCACGACTCGGCCCGGCCCGCGGCGCAGTCTGTCGAGGAGCGTGTCAGGCGTACTGGAACGGCGGTCGGGTGCCAATGGGGCCAGATAACTTGCCGCCAGAGTGCCGGAGGAAAGACGAATAAATGCTCTGCGCTGCATGATCCTTTCGACTGTTGCTTCGAGAGACAACAGCCACCGGCGAGGGCGCCGGTGCCACATGTGCATGGGTCGACCTGAATGCTTTGACAACGATGGCCATGTGGCACAGCCGCCCTCGGCTGTGGCTTCTTAACAGGTTGACACTGGGTGTTGCGCGTGACACTATACCATCGCAAATTATGAAAATACAGTTTCATGTACTGAAACATCGTGGCGGGTCCTGCAAAAGGGTTGACGATCCGTCGCTCGAGGAGTCTATTTTCTGGGTGCGAACCCACCACGGGTAGAGGGTGCCTTGTGTCTCTCGCCGGCAAACCACTTTTAGTTCCAGCACTACGCGGAACACGCCGCAAGGTGCTGCAGGTGCATCCCCAGGACAACGTCCTGGTGGCGCTTACCGATCTGCGCGAAGGAGAAGAAGTAGCCTTCGCGGGCGGCACGCTGGCCCTGGCGACCGACGTCGAAGCAAAACATAAGTTCACCACCACAAGCCTGGCGATTGGCGATGCAGTGGTCATGTATGGCGTCACCGTGGGAACTGCCGTGGCGCCCATCCGCCAGGGCGAACGAATTACCACCCAGAACATTCGCCATCACGCAACGCCGGTCAGGACAAAGACGGCAACGGTTCCGTGGGTTGCGCCGGATGTTTCGCGCTGGCGGGAACGGACGTTTCAAGGCTTCTACCGCCGCGACGGCCAGGTGGGAACCAGAAATTATTGGCTCGTCGTCCCCCTCGTGTTCTGCGAGAACCGCAATGTCGCCGTCCTCAAGCAGGCCTTCGAAGAAGAGTTGGGATACGCGCCACCCCAGCTCTACCGCAACCAGGTAGCGAGGCTATCCCGGCTTTACCGGGAGGGCAAGCTCGAAGAACTGAAAGAGCCAGAGGCTGAGCGCGCGCACGGCGCCCACGAACCACACCGGCTCTTTTCGAACATTGACGGAATCAAGTTTCTGGTCCATGAGGGCGGTTGCGGCGGCACGCGCCAGGATGCAGCCGGACTCGCCGGCTTGCTCGCCGGATACATTCATCATCCCAACGTTGCCGGAGCCACCATTCTCAGCCTGGGCTGCCAGAACGCGCAGGTCGAGCTGTTGCGGAAGGAACTTCTGAAACGGAACCCGCAATTTGACAAACCGCTGGTGGTGATCGAGCAGCAGCAGACCCGGTCGGAATTCGCCATGATTTCTCAGGCTGTCCAGGAGACTTTTCTCGGCTTGGTCGAGGCGGAGAAATGCACACGCCGGCCTGCGCTCCTGGCGCGGCTCATTCTCGGCTTGAAGTGCGGAGGCTCGGACGGCTTTTCCGGTATCTCAGCGAATCCTGCGATCGGGCACACAGCGGACATCGTGGCAGCCGTAGACGGTAAGACAATTTTGTCGGAATTTCCCGAGCTCTGCGGCGTGGAGCAGGAGCTGGTGAATCGCTCCACGACGCCGGAAGTGGCTGACCGCTTCGTGCGTCTCATGCGCGAGTACAACGCCCGGGCCCAGGCTGTCGGGTCGGGCTTCGACATGAACCCTTCCCCGGGAAACATCCGTGATGGATTGATCACCGACGCGATGAAATCAGCAGGCGCGGCCCGCAAAGGCGGGACCTCTCCGGTGACCGCGGTCCTGGATTTTCCCGAGTATGCCACGCAACCTGGACTGAATCTGCTCTGTACACCCGGCAACGACGTGGAGTCGGTGACAGCGGAGGTGGGCTCCGGCGCAAGCGTGGTGTTATTCACCACCGGCTTGGGCACGCCGACCGGCAATCCGATAGCGCCGGTCGTCAAGATTGCCACGAATTCTGAACTGGCCAGCCGCATGGCGGACATCATCGATATCGATGCCGGCCCCATCATCTCCGGCCAAAAGACCGTTGCGGAGATGGGCGAGGACATTCTGGAACTGGTGATCCGAGTTGCCGGCGGGGAGGCCAAGACCAAAGCCGAGCTGCTGGCGCAGGATGATTTCATTCCCTGGAAACGAGGAGTCTCTCTCTGAATACCGACGGCAACAACGGAATCTTCAGCCTGGCCGGCAAGGTCGCGATCGTTACTGGCGGGGCAAGCGGAATCGGGCAGGCCGTCGCCGAGATGTTTGCCGCACATGGAGCCGAGATTCACATCCTGGATCTCAATGCCCAACAGGCCGAAATGGTCGCTGGAAAAATCCGCGATTCGCAAGGAAGAGCCCGGGCCCACGCCTGCGACGTCTCCGTAGCCCATGACGTAGAGCGCGTGATCGCCGGCATTGTTTCTGAGACCGCCATTGACATCCTGGTCAACAGCGCGGGAATTCCTCACGTCGGCCGGTTGGAGGACACCACCGGCGACGATCTCGACCGCGTATATAAGGTCAACGTGAAGGGGACCTACCATTGCATGCGGGCCTGCATCGAGCCCATGAAGAGGAATCGTCGCGGGGTCATCTTGAACCTGGCTTCCATCGCCAGTTCAGCGGGCATCCCCGACCGTTTTGCTTACTCCATGACCAAGGGCGCCGTGGTGGCCATGACCTATTCCGTGGCCCGCGACTATCTCGGATATAACATCCGGTGCAACTGCATCTCGCCGGCGCGCGTGCGGACTCCCTTCGTCGAAAGCTTCGTTCACAAGAATTATCCCGGACGCGAAAATGAAATGCTGGAACGTCTGGATCGGTCGCAGCCGATCGGAAGAATGGGGAATCCCTGTGAAGTGGCGGCCCTGGCGCTGTTCCTTTGTTCCCAGGAGGCGGATTTCATTACCGGAAGCGACTATCCGATGGACGGCGGTTTCTTGAGTCTGAGATGAAGGAAGCTTTAGCATTCAGCAATTTCTGAATTCCCGAATCCCCGGCGGGCCTTTGCCGGGGTGAGGGATCGCTATCGGCTCCCATATCGTTTCCCTTTAGCCTGTGGTTGCTATAGGGATCCCTCACCCCGGCCTAAAACGGCCTGGGGATTCGGGATTTCAGAGAGAGGCGATTGCCGAGTGCGGATTACTTCGAAGGGACACTCATGAGAATTGACGCGCACCAGCATTTCTGGCGTTACAACGCGAACCGCGATCGCTGGATTACCGATGAAATGGCTGCGCTGAAAAAGGACTTCCTGCCTGAGCACCTCATCCCTGAGCTCCAATCCAGCAGCATCCAGGGCTCGATTGCCGTACAAACCGACCAATCCGAAGCCGAGACAGATTTCCTGCTCGACTTGGCCGCCCGGCATGAAGAAATTCAAGGCGTAGTGGGCTGGGTGGACATGTGCGCCGGCAACGTGGCCGAGCGGTTGGAGCGATTCGCGCGATTTCCCAAGCTTTGCGGGTTTCGGCACATCGCTCAGGCCGAACCCAACGGCTTTCTGCTGCGCGAGGATTTTCTGCGTGGCATCAGCTGCCTGGGCGAGTTCGGTTTCACCTACGATGTTCTGATCTATGAAAAGCAACTTCCTGCCGCCATGGAACTGATCTCCAGGTTCCCGGATCAATTGTTCGTCCTGGACCACATTGCGAAACCTCTTATCCGGGAAAGGCGCTATCTTCCCTGGGGCCGGTTTGTGAAAATGCTGGCTGGAAATCCTAATGTATACTGCAAAATTTCCGGGCTGGTGACCGAAGCGGACTGGAAGCAATGGCGCGCGTCTGAATTCAACCCTTATCTGGACGTGGTGTTTGAGGCATTCGGCGTGGAACGGCTGATGTTCGGTTCCGATTGGCCTGTGTGCCTGCTGGCCGCCGGCTACAAACAAGTGGTCGAGCTCATTGCCGATTACACACGCGACCTCGCGCCGGCCGAACGCGAGAAGATCTTCGGCTTGAACGCCGCTCATTTTTACGGACAGAGGGCCGCACATCGTGCATCTCGAACTCGAGAATAAGGTCATCGTGATCACCGGCGGCGCCAAGGGAATCGGCGCCGCCATCAGCCGCGCTTGCGGGCAAGAGGGAGCGATCCCGGTGATCGTAGACCGCGACGAGGAAGCGGGCCGCAAGATCGAGCAGGAGTTGACGGGAACGAGCCGTCGCTGTACTTGGATCGGCGCGGACCTGACGCAGCAAGACGGCGCTCGCCACGCCGTCCTGGCGGTTCTCCAAAAGTACGACAGGATTGACGGCTTGGTGAACAACGCGGGTGTCAACGACCGCGTGGGGCTTGAGCACGGTAGCCCGGCGGAGTATCTGGCGTCGCTCGAGAGAAACCTGCTGCACTACTACGCCATGGCCCACTTCTGTTTGCCGCTCTTGAAGAAGTCGCGCGGACCCATTGTGAACATCAGCTCCAAGACCGCGGTGACCGGACAAGGCGGTACGTCAGGCTACGCTTCAGCCAAAGGCGCGATTCTGGCTTTGACCAGAGAGTGGGCAGCGGAGCTGCTGGGCTATGGTATCCGCGTGAATGCCATCGTTCCCGCCGAGGTCATGACTCCGCTCTACCGGCAGTGGCTGAGCAGCTTTCCCAATCCGGATGAGAAGCTGAAACACATCGTGGCCAAGATTCCGCTCGGCGCCAGGATGACCGAACCGGAGGAGATCGCCGGCGCGGCAGTGTTCCTGCTGTCGGCGAAAGCGGCCCACATCACCGGTCAACACTGGTACGTCGACGGCGGGTATGTGCATCTGGATCGAGCTTTAACCTGAGAGCCTGCACGAAGGAACCATCAGGCGTCAGGAAGAATTGCCAAGGGGACCTATGCAAAACCAATCTGCGCCTCTGACAGAAAAGAAATATGTCGCGCCGTTCATTCTGGTCACGAGCCTGTTTTTCCTGTGGGCCATCGGAGTCAACCTGAATGACGTTCTGATTCCTCACTTGAAGAAGGCGTTTGGCCTGAGCGATTTTCAGTCCTCCTTCATTCAGGTTGCCTTCTTCGGCGGTTACTTTCTTGGCGCTCTTCCGGCGGGGCGGCTCATGGAGAGGATCGGTTACAAGCGTGGCATTCTCGTGGGGCTTTTGATCTGCGCCACCGGAGCCCTCCTGTTTATTCCTGCTGCACGCATGGGCGCGTACGCGTTTTTTCTTTTTGCATTGTTCGTCATGTCGTCCGGGCAGTCATTCCTCGAAGTCGGCGCCAACCCGTATGTAACGGTTCTTGGGCCCGCGGAAAGCTCCGCGACCAGGCTCAACCTCGCCCAATCATTCAACGCGGTGGGCGCGGTGATGACGCCGTTCCTGGGCGCGTTGTTCATTCTTTCCGGCATTGAATATTCTCCGGCGCAACTGTCTGCGATGAGCACGCAGCAGCTTGCCGCGTATCACGCGCATGAAGCCGGCATGGTGCGGGGTCCTTACCTGGCGATCACCGGTATCTTCCTGCTGGTGGCCGCGCTGATCTATTTTTCGCGGCTGCCGGAGGTCGCTGTTCCGGGCAGTGACGGAACAGATCGCAGCGCGGACAGGAACGCGAAGAGCATTTGGGCTTATCCGCACCTGGTCAAAGGCGTGATTGCTCAGTTCTTCTACGTGGGGGCGCAAGTTGGCGTGGGCAGCTTTGTGATCCGGTTTGTGAAGCACACCATGCCCGACACTCCGGAGAAAATGGCGGCTCAATTCCTGGTGGGGCACCAGGTGGGATTCATGATCGGGAGATTTGCCGGTTCGGCCATCATGAAACGCGTGCCCGCGCCGCGGCTGCTCGCCATCTTCGGGATCGGGGCCCTGGTTTGCGTGGCCATCGGGATCGGCGCCTCAGGCCTGGTGTCAGTCGTAGCCATCGTGCTGGTGGGATTTTTCAACTCCATCATGTTTCCCACGATTTTCGCGCTGAGCTTGAAGAACCTGGGCAGCCTGACCAAACGCGGATCGTCGCTCCTGGTGATGTCCATCATTGGCGGAGGATTGATTCCCCCGGTCATGGGCAGGATTTCTGACGCCAGCAATATCCAGTTGGCGTTTCTGGTTCCTCTTGTCTGTTACATGTACGTGATCTATTTCGCGGTCGCGGGCTACAAGCTGAAACCGGTCGTGAGCCTTCAGCAAGCGGCCGCTGCCACTGAGGTCAAGGGATGAAACGCTACTGCCTCGCGCTGGATCTGAAAAACGACCCCAAGCTGATTGCGGAATACCGCAAGCATCACCAGCGGATCTGGCCGGAAATTACCCGAAGCATCAAGGACTCCGGGATTGAGGACCTCGAAATCTATCTGCTGGGCACACGGCTGTTCATGATCATGGAGGTGAACGACAGCTTTTCCTTTGCGGCCAAGGCGCAAGCCGACGCGCAGAACGACAAGGTAAGGGAATGGGAGGAGCTGATGTGGCGATTCCAGCAACCGCTGGCCGAAGCCAAGCCAGGCGAGAAGTGGTTGCTGATGGAAAGAATTTTCAAGCTGGAGAAATAAAGCTTCCCTCAAAATGCTGTCTACTCTTTTTGAGACCGACGGTCGTCCCCAACGAGACCTCATCCCGAACCCCCGCGTAGCCCGCCGCTGCGGGCGAGCGGTGGTGAGGGACCTGCTCTGCTACAGATTCGCGTGAGCCAAGAAATATGACGCGTCATTTCGGCTAGCTCGCCTTGCCGCATCAAGCTGGTGACGCAGAGACTCGGACGATCCTTTGCGCTCGCGCGAGGCAGCAGCGGAGCAGGTCCCTCACCGCCTTCGTCTCTCCCGCTTTGCGGGAGCGACTACGGGGATTCGGGATGAGTTCTCGTGGGGTTTTGACCCTTTAATGTCGGAAATGCAGGTTTCTGGGGACGAAGTGTTCAAAGCAGTTTAGAAAATAGTGTGCGGCTAAACGGTATGGACCGTACCCCGTTCACTCACCGGGTTACAGTTTCAACATTTGAAATACAAATTTTTCATATTGAATTAATAAATTGAATTTGTTATACGTTCTCCGCCAAGGGGGTCTTGCAGCGTATGCCCAGGAATGAACTGTAAGGCCGGTCTCAAGCAGCTCTCTTCGAGGAGGAACGTCATGCGTCCGAGCCAATTGATTGCAGCCTTTCTGCTGCTCGCAGTTTCTCTCACCGGCTCCGCTCTGCTGGCTCAAACAGCAACCGGCGAGGTGAACGGCACCATCACCGATCCCACGGGAGCGTCCATTCCCGGCGCCAAGGTAACCATTACGAATCGCGCCACGGGAGTCCACAACACCACAACGTCGAACGCCAGCGGTTATTACGTCTTCATCAATCTGCCGCCGGGAAGCTACGTTCTGGTGGTGGAGCAACAGGGCTTCAAGCGAGCGGAACTCGCGCCCTTTGAACTCGCGGTCAACCAGACGATCACCCAGCCCTTGCATCTTGCCGTGGGGACGGTGAATGAGACAGTGGAAGTGAGGGCGGAAGCGCCGTTGCTGCAATTATCCTCTTCCGAGCTGGGCACCGTGGTTCCTCAGAGAGCGGTGAGCGATTTGCCGCTCAACGGCCGGAACTTCACGCAGTTGCTCACGCTGACGCCGGGAGCGACGCCAGTCTCGACCGCGCAAGGATCCAGTGTCGGGTTCCAGGATGCGGGCATTTCGGCGATTCCCAGCTCCAGTTTTTCGAAACCCTCCATGCACGGCCAGGCGAATCGCTCAACTCTGTATTTTCTGGACGGGATCATCAACACCGACTTACGCGGGCCGGTATACGGAGTTCTGCCGATCATTGACAGCATTGAAGAGTTCAAAGTGCAGGGCCACAATGACAAGGCCGAATACGGCGGCGTTCTCGGCGGCGTGGTCAACGTAGTCTCGAGATCCGGCGGCAACGCCTATCATGGATCCGGCTGGGAGTTCCTGCGCAACAACGTCTTCGACGCGCGCGACGGGTTCAAAGACGTCCGGCTGAATCCGGCGACAGGTCTCAACGCGCCCGTGGACGCTGCGCCATTCCACCAGAACGAATACGGCGGGACCTTCGGCGGGCCCATCCTGAGGAACAAAACCTTCTTCTTCCTCGCTTACGAAGGTTGGCGCTATTCCAAGCCCACGCAGAACCAGACCCTGATCCCCACCGCCGCGGAGCTCGGTGGAGACTTCAGCCATTCGGTGGATCTGAATCAGATCTTCAATCCATATTCGACGCGCTCGGCCGTGATCGGTGGAAAGACCGTATTCATCCGCGATCCCTTCCGTTGCGACGTTACCGGCAATCCTCTGCCGGTGAACGCTTCGAACCAGCAGGCGCAAACCGGTACGCCCTGCAACAAGTTGCCGGCGGCTCTGATCAATCCCGCGATGCAGCAGTACATGCAGGCGTTTCTATTGGCGCCGAATGCTCAGGGCGCGAACTTTAATTACATTGAAACGCGTCCGTTGATCGACGACGCGAACAGCTGGATGGCGCGCGTAGACCATCGCTTCGGCGACCGCGATAACATGTTCTTCCGCTTCTCGCAGATGCTGGTCCACCACGTGGAGCCGTTGATCGGCACGGCCGAGCTGCAGCCATCGGACTATTACGCCAACGACTTCGGCGGAGGATGGGTCCACACCTTCCGTTCCAACCTGATTCTGGACGTGAGCGCGGGCGCTCTGCGCAAGCCGTACGTGTTCAATCAGGCGCAGAGTACGATCGGCATCGACAAAATGAAGCAACTCGGATTCAACGTGGACCAGTTCAACGGCATGACGGCCACGCTGGCTTCACCCTGGGTTACCAGCGAGCAAGGGAACCGCGGCAACTCGTTGCGCCGTAATCCTGATTGGAGCGCGACCGGCAATTTGGATTGGCTCATAGGGAACCATGACTTCCGTTTCGGCGGCGGATACATCTGGATAGCGCGCGACCAGATCAATACCTTCCAGACATTCGGTTTCAGCGCATCCATCAGCGGTTGTCCGTCTTCGGGAAATTGCGGGGTTGCCAAGAGTGTGCAGCAAGGCGGGCTCTCGCTGGCGTCTGCGCTGCTGGGTCTGCCCACTAGTTCTTCCGGTGAGCTTCCCGCTGGCGGGGAGGTGCACTTCACGCTCGCCACGTGGTCGCTCTATGGAGAAGACCAGTGGAAGTTGCGGCGCAACCTGACCGTCAATCTGGGATTGCGCTGGGACTTCCTGACTCAGCCTACTGTGGTCAATGGCCGGCTTTCGAACGGGCTTGATTTGTTCAACCAGCAATTTATCATCGGAACTACTGCGCTGGTACGGTGCAGCCAGAATCCGCAGAATGGTTGCGTCCCGGACTCGTTCTACACGCCTTGTCCGTCGCCGAACCCGTCCAACATACCTTGCAACAGTTTGATTGCGCACAACGCTGACGTCGACGTGGCCGGCACCAAGTCATTCATGGCTCCGCCGCTGCACAACAATTACGGACCGCGTTTCGGTTTCGCCTGGCAGCCATTCCGCAATACCGTGGTGCGCGGAGGCATCGGAATGTACTGGGATACGGTGTCGGCCCGCAGCCAGTACGTGCAAAACGACATCGAGGCCGCGCAATGGCCATGGGTTCGCGCTTTCTCCGGAGCGCCGAACAACGGAGGCAACGCCGGCGCCGCGGGAATCCCGCTGGTGCCTATCGCCGCCGTCGTCGGCAATCTTTCTACGGCCAATCCGGCGAACCCTTGGACTAGCTTGCAATCCACGTTCTTTGACATGCCGAACTATCAGGATCCGTGGTCGGAACAATACAACCTGGCCATCGAACGGCAACTGGGGGACAGCATGCTGATCTCGGTTGGTTATGTGGGAAGCCGGAATGGACACATGGCCTACACGGGAAACGCCAACGCTGCTCCCGCGCCGTCAGCCACGAACACGAACGATTCCGGCGTTGACGCGACGCGGGCCATTCCCTGGATGACCCCGGGCCTCCATTACACGGAGACCATCGGCTACGGGGACTACAACGCGTTGCAAGCCAGGTTCCAGCGACACATGGCGCGCGGGCTGATGACGCTGGTTTCCTACACGTGGTCGAAATCCCTCGACAACAGCAGCGGATACTTCGGAGTGGAAAACGGCGCAGGCCAGAATGGCTCGTCCGTGGAAAACTTCTTCGCGCCCAACTCGCAATATAGCGTGTCCGGTTTCGATATCCCGCAATTCCTCTCCTGGTACACGGTCTGGGAAGTCCCGGCGGGCCGCGGACGGCGCTGGCTCCAGAGCGGGCCGTTGTCCTGGTTCTTCGGCAACTGGCAAACCAATTACCTTTTCCAGATACGTTCCGGTCAACCGTTCAACTTGAACGTAGGTGGCGACCCGGCCCATATCTCCGGCGTCAGCTCCGGCACAGTCAGCAGTTACTCCCGGCCGGATTTGCTTGCCAACCCGTTTGTGGCCGGACCTGTAGCAGCGAATCCTGATCCCGCTTGCCAAAAGACCATTTCGCAGGGCGGCAAAGCCGCGGATCAGGTTTACACAGCTGTGACCTGGTTTAACCCTTGCGCCTTCGGCATTCCAGTCAACAATTTCGGAAACTTTGGCAGGAATGCCTTGAGAAGTTCGAGTGTTACGAACCTGGATGTTTCCCTGTTCAAGAACATCCCTCTGGGGGAAAGCAGGCAGTTGCAGCTGCGCTTTGAGGCGTTCAACGTTTTCAACATCCAGAATCTCGCGGCTCCGCCCAGCGGCGGAACAACCATCGGCAACGCCACTGGAGTCGGGACGATTACCGGGATTGTCGGCACGCCACGGCAATTGCAGTTTGGAGCGAAATTTACTTTTTGAGGCTTGACACCACTGATTACACTGATGACGCTGATCAAACACTGATTTGAGTTAATGAGTGTTGTCAGTGTGATCAATGGTGTGGTTTATGACGACTAAGGGACGAGTATGGACAACGGATTCTTTACCCGACGAAACTTCCTCAAGGGCCTGTGTGGCACAGGCACTCTTGCCTGTGCCGAAGCGTCCTTCTCGAGAAATAAAGCACCGGCAAGAGTGCCGGTGCCACACAATCATGGAAGTTCGCGATCCCAATTCATCGGGACGCAGCAATTATGATTCGCACTAAGATCTGAAATCACAAATGGGAACCCAATGAATAACAATTCCAGGCGTTCTTTTCTGAAAGTAATTGGGGCAACAGGCGCTCTAGCTGCTAGCGGCATTCAAGCCTACGGCCAAACAGCCCAGCCACCCGGTACCTCGACTCTTCCCACCCAGGTCCCCGACAAAAAACCCGCGGAGTCAGCCGCGGCCCAGGCCGACCGCGCGCGCCGCATGCAATGGTGGCATCAGGCGCAGTTCGGCATGTTTATCCACTGGGGGCTGTACAGCGTGCTCGGCCGGCACGAGTGGGTCATGGAG
>DATFQZ010000014.1:0-4295 GCA_035263765.1 Candidatus Angelobacter sp.
ACTGATGACACTGATTAAGATGGGCAAGAAAAGCCGACTGCGGCCACAAGACCATAGGAAATCAGTTTGATCAGTGTTCATCAGCGGTAAGGTTTTTCCGGCGTTGCCGCGATGTCTCATACAACAGAATCGACGCCGCGATCCCCGCGTTCAAAGACTCCACGCGCGACGAATGAGGAATCGTCACCAGTTCATCGGCTTGCGACAGAATTTCATTGGGCAAGCCCGCGCCCTCGTTACCGACCACCAGCCCCAGCGGTCCGGAGAGATCAACCTGGTCGAGAGCCCGGCCTTTGTGCGACGAACTGGCCACCACTCGGACGCCGTGCTGCCTAAGCTGCAAGATCGCATCGCCGAGCTTTACCTTGACCAGGGGCTGGCGAAAGACTGACCCCGCTGAAGCCCGCACGACCTTGGGATTGAAATGGCTGACCGTTTTTTCGCCCAGCAACACGCCGCGCGTCGAGAATGCTTCCGCGGAACGAATGATCGTGCCCAGGTTGCCTGGATCCTGGATGCCGCCCGCGGCCACCAATAGAAAGTCAGGGCTTACCTGGTCCAGCAGGTCTTTAAGCTTGGCCGCCTTTAACTTGACCAGGGCGGCCACGCCTTGCGGTGTCTCGGTGCTCACGGCGCTGGAGAAGACATCATCGGGGAGCAACAAGGCCTCACTGTGGCTGGAAATCTGCGGCAGTAATCGCGCGGCATGCGCGCTCCCACTTTCGCTGAAGAAGATAGCCTCAAATCGCAGCCCGCTGCGGATAGCCTCTTCGATGATCCGCAGGCCTTCAATCGCCACGGCGCCCTGGTTGGTGGCCTCGGCCTGGGAGAACGACCTGCGCAGGTCCTTCACCAGTGTGTTTTGGCGGCTGCTGATACGGCGCAGGCGACTGTCAATTTCGTGCTCCACGTCCATGAGGTTAATGATACTGGTCGCAGGCGACGCTTGCGAGGTAGTGGTGTAGTTTGAAGAAATCCACCACGGAGGCACGGAGACACGGAGAAAAGATCGGGCCACCTGCCCATCGGATCATTGGGCCATCGGAACAGTCTTTTGTTTTCCGATCACCCGATCCTCCGTGTCTCCGTGCCTCCGTGGTAGGTTTTCCGAAATTGCTCCACCTGCTTGTGAGGCTCTCTAGGTTTTGAGTTGAAACTGGTTTATTCTTTACAGTTTGTCTCGGAGTTCGAGGGGCCGAACCTACCCAACCCGGTCGGGGAGTAAAAAAGTTGGCTGCGGAAATTGTGAAGATCAATCCGGAAACGCCGGATATGCGCATGGTGTCGTACGTCGCCGATCGCATCAAGGCCGGCCTGGTCGTGGGCATGCCCACAGATACCTTTTACGGTCTGGCTGCCGATCCGCTCAACCTGCGCGCGGTGGACCTGATCTATGACGTGAAGACCCGCAACCGCCACAAGCCACTGTCGCTTTTGATTGAGAGCGTGGAGCAGGCCGAGTATCTGGCGGCGTGGCCGCTCTCCGGCGTTTTTCATGACATCACAAGCAAGTATTGGCCCGGCCCGCTGACCATCATCGTAAAAGCTTCCTCACGGCTGCCGCTGAAGGTAACCGCGAACACCGGCAACGTCGCGTTGCGTGTTCCGGCGGCGAGAATTCCCGTGGAGGTGATCCGCGCCGCCGGCGTTCCCATCACCGCGACCTCGGCTAATATCAGTGGAGCCAGCGAATGCACGACGGCCGACGGCGTTCGCCAGCAGCTCGGGGAGCGCATCAGCCTGATCGTCGATGGTGGCGTCAGCCCGCGCGACATCGCCTCCACCATCGTTGACATGAGCGTGCCCGATAAGGTTACTATCCTGCGCCAGGGCGCCATCCCGGAGAGTGAGCTGGCTGAGTTTCTGAATTAATGGCGGCGCGACTGTGGAAGAAATGGCCGTTGTGGCTGCTGGTGGCGGTGATTGCCTATGTTGCCGCCGTCTATCGCAGCGTCCTGGCCGGCGGGCGTGGAGATGAGCTGCATGCCGCCGACGCGATCGTCGTCTTTGGCGCCGCCGAATACGTCGGGCGGCCTTCGCCCGTCTACAAGGCCCGGCTCGACCACGCCGCGGACCTTTATCATCGCAAGCTGGCGCCCATCATTATTACTACCGGCGGCGCCGGCGAGGATCCCAGGTTCAGCGAGGGCGAGGTCGGCCGCGACTACTTAAGGAGTCTGGGAATACCCGATCGCCAGCTTGTCGCGGAGACCCAGAGTCCGGACACGGCCGAATCAGCGCGCCGCGTCGCCACCATCATGCGCGCCAACCAAATGAAATCCTGCCTGGCCGTGAGCGACGGCTATCACATGTTCCGCATCAAGCGCATGCTCGGCCACGAGGGGATCGTGGTATACGCGGCTCCCCGCCCGAATTCCAAGCCGCCGGCGTTCTGGAAGAACCAAGCCGCGGTGTGGCACGAGATCGCCAGCTACACGTTGTGGCTTCTGCACTTCAGCTAACCCGCATGCACGTCGTTGTATTGTCCTCGTGTAGACTGGCCACCATGGAACGAGAGACTCGTACGATGAAAAATTCCGTTGAACTCTCCCGACATTGTGCCGGCGGGCGGCGCTCGCGACTCGGACTGATAACAATCGCGTTCCTTGTTTGGAGCGTGAACGTTCCGGCCTCCCCCTCAACCGAACCGCAGGCTCAAGACCAACCAAAGGCGGCGACGATGACAACGCATGCAAGTGGAACATTCGACGTGAAGATAACCCCGCAAAAACCGGACAACAAGGAAGCCGAGAGCGCAAACCTCAGCCGGATGTCCATCGACAAGCAGTTTAAAGGCGACCTGGAAGGAACCAGCAAGGGCGAGATGATGGCCGCGAGCACGGAGGTCAAGGGCTCGGCCGTGTACGTTGCGCTGGAGCGGGTCACGGGAACACTGCGTGGTCGCACCGGCACTTTTGTCCTGCAGCATAGCGGCGTAATGACGCGGGGCACACCGCACCTTACGATCACCGTGGTACCCGATTCGGGCACTGGGCAGCTGGTAGGTCTGACCGGCAAGATGATGATCAACATTGAGAATGGCAAACACTCGTACGAGTTCGAGTACACGCTGCCGGAGTTGAATTAACACGAACCCGATGCAGGGAAAGGAGTTCTAATGTCCGATCAGATCATTGTCGACGTGAAAGATCGGGTTCAATCGATTCGCATGAATCGCCCGGAGAAGAAGAACGCTCTCAATGGCGCGATGTACACCGCCATGACCGAGGCTTTGCTTGCGGCTGACAGCGACAACAACGTCCGCGCCATCGTGATCGGAGGCACGGAGGATTGCTTTACCGCCGGCAATGACATTGCGGACTTTGCTGCTGCCAAGCCAGGCCAAGTGTCGCCCGCCGTCCGTTTTCTGGAGACCCTGGCCGCCACGGCCAAGCCGGTCCTGGCCGCGGTGAGTGGCGTGGCTATCGGCATTGGCACCACCATGTTGCTGCACTGCGACCTGGTTTATGCGACCGAAGCCTCGCGGTTTCAATTGCCGTTTGTGAATCTAGGTTTGTGTCCTGAAGCGGCGTCCAGCATGATTCTGCCGGCGCTGATGGGCACGCACCGCGCCGCCGAACTGCTGCTGTTCGGCGAACCCTTCGGCGCCGACGTGGCCTGCAAGCTTGGCATCGTAAATCAGGTCGTCACCGTTGCCCAACTTCTTCCCACCGTAGACTCGAAGGCGAAGCAACTGGCGCAAAAACCTCCGGCGTCGTTGCGCGCCACCAAGATGCTCCTCAAGAGCGGCCATGCCGACGCCATCAAGCAAGCCATGGCACGTGAAGGGCAGAACTTCGCCGCCCTGCTGCAAGGCCCGGAAGCCAAGGAGGCCATGACGGCGTTTCTGGCGCGACGCAAGCCTGACTTTTCCCGGTTCTAAGACGCCCCAAGAATCGGCGTCGATGAAACATTCGGCTGGCCCTTGTCACTAACCATTACGGGGGTGCGACATCCATGTGGGATATCTCCCTGAAGATCGCCTTCTACGTGGTCACCGGCCTGGCTCTGATTCTTACCAGTTCCTGGTACGTGCGTTCTCTCTACGAAACCATTACCGGCCGCGCTGAGGTGGTGATTGCGCCAATTGAGATCATCGACGCGAACGGAAAAGTCGATAAGGAACGTGGCACCGCGCTGGCCCACATGCTGCAGGCGCGTCTGCACGAGATCGAGGACGACATTCACGGCGCCCAGAAACAGCTGATGGGGAAGGCCCCGGAAGGCAGGGCCGCCACGGCAGGCGGATCTGCAACGACCGTATCCAGCTTACCCTCATTGATGGGATTAACTCC
>DATFQZ010000015.1:0-35528 GCA_035263765.1 Candidatus Angelobacter sp.
CTCGTCCAGGTTGTACGCTGTGCCGTCAGGAAGCACGTCGATCAGCTTCACGGTCACGTCCGTATCTTTCACGTCCGACGAGACAAAGAGCGTGGCTTCGATGGGGCCGCTGACCTCGATGCTCTCCTTCAGCTCTTCCGACGTGTAAACGAGAATGTCGTTGCGTTCTTCCATCTTGCGCTGATCCAGTGCACCGCCGGTGACTGCATTTCCGGTGCAGCATACGTTGCCACCATAAGACGCCACCGGATTCATGGGATCGTACGCGAAGCGGTCGGGAGCATCATTGTCAGTCGCCGGAGAGGCTTTGGCCAGCGCGCCATCGCCTTTGAGCGTGTTGGCCCGGCCTGCGCTCACGAGATACAACGTCATCGGCTGCGCGCCCTGAGGCGGCCAGGTATCGGAGGACTGCCACTTGTTCAGGCCCATGGTGAAGTACCGGACCTTGGGCATAGTCTCGAGCACGTGGTTATCTTCGCCCTTCAGAAAGTGATCGAACCATCCGTAAGTAAGCTCGTCGTAGTTGAGGCGAGCATCGCCCATGAGGCGTTCGCCCACGACTGTGTCCTCCGTCGCTCGTTTGTACGCGCAGTGCAGCGTGGGCGCGATGACCGCATACTGCTGGTTGGCAACGTCTGGCCTTGCATTCTTGCGCACGAAGTTATACGCCGCCAGGTTCGGACCCACTGACACGTCATACCACGACATAAACCAGAATCCCGGCACGTTGATCATCATGTTGTCGTGCCACAAGCCTCCCTTGTACCAGGCAGGATCGTCTGGGGCGCGCGTTATCATGGCACCGCCGGTATCCACGGGCATGGCGTCGGCGAAGATTCCGTGCGGGCCGTCCACGGCCTGGATGATGTCTTTCTCCGGCAAGTGCGCCAGCGCCTTGGACCAGTCCACGGGCGGCAACTGCTGCGCCAGGTCGAACGACTTGGACACCCGAATCAAATCTTCCTGCGACGTGTTCGGCGGAAGCATCGGGCGAACCTGGTTTTGCTCGCCATAAAGCCAGGCGATGAATAGCATCTGTACGGCGCCGCCGCGATACCAGTTACCTTGCTCGAAGTAGGGCGCCACGCGTCCCACGCCGGCGCCAAAGCCCTGCGGGATCATCGTGGTGTATCCGGGCGCGCCTTGGGCCGCGACCCCGAGCTGCCACTCCGCAGTAGAAGAGCATCCGATCGTGCCCAACTTGCCGTTCGACCAGGGGCGTGCAGTCAGCCAGGTGATAGCGTCGACGCCGTCCGTGAGGGGAGGGCCGAGGATGTCATAGTTACCCTCGGAGAAGAAGTGGCCGCGTTCGTTCATCACTACGTAGGCATAGCCGCGCTTCACGGCGCCGAGCGGCGTGGACATGTCGGCGTAGGTGCCGTTGCGCACGTCCCAGAAATTGAAGTTGTAAGGAGTCCGGCTGAAGATGATCGGGTGTTTCTTGGATTGGTCTTTAGGACGGTAGATGTCCGCGGCCATGCGCTTGCCGTCGCGCATGGGCACCATCACTTTGCGGTCGATGATGGCCACGGACTCTAATTCTTTTTCGAGCGCCGTGCGCTGCGCCACTAATTCAGGATTGGGCGCGTTGGGCCGTTGCGCCCGTCCGGACGACACCGTCGCAAAAACGACCGCGAATGCCAGAGTCACTCTGATTTTCATGACCGAGAGTGTACCGCAGGCGGACAAGCCGGCGGCGATGTTCTATCGGGCATGCCGCATAATCCGGCGTATAATTCCGTCCGTCCAACCCTCTGAAGGCGGGTAATTCCTGATTAGAACCTTTGGATGTGAAAGGGGCGAGTCTCGTTATGTCGAGCGGACCTCAACTAGCGCAGGCCACGGATCCCCTATCCGATAAAATCCCGCCACTCACTGACGCATACCGGAAGGCCCACAAAAGTTATGTACTGGTGTCCGGCCTTCTCGCTTCGTGGGAATTGGTTGGAATCACGCTCAATACCAAGGACAAATGGGGCATTGAACTAAAGAGTCCCGCAGCCGTTCCGTTGATTCTAGTTACGCTGGTGGTCTACTCCGGATACAGGCTAACGATCGAGTGGCTTCAGTGTGATCAAAGCCGACGCGACCATCCCGCGGTCAAGATTGATCATCGCGTAGCACATGGGATTGCCGGAATGGCCATCGGAGTTTTGTTGGCTCAATCCGTATGGCGGATTCAGATTGCCGATGTTTTAGTCCGTGACGCTAACCAGAACAGTTTTTACCTGGGTTTGTGTGTGGCCTTTCTCATCGCCTACTTCAGACGGTCAGTCCAAAATTGGCGCAAGACATCCCGTTGGCAGTGGCGGAGAATTCGCGATGTCTCCATTGTGTCTGTGACCTTTCTGGCTACCATAACGATGGCGTTGCTGACCCTAAAAGGTGGATTTCAACATTTTGCTGTGGCTTGTTTGTTTGGCGCTGTGGCGGGCGCCCTTGTGGAAGCCTTTCGAGTTACCTGGGGGGTTTACACGTTCCGACAACCTTGGCATCGGAAGCCTGGAAACCACCGCGGCTGAAGCATGCAAAAAACAAAACCAAAAGACGTGGCCTCCTACATCGCGGCGGCGCCGAAGGGAGTCCAGGGCAAACTGAGAGAACTGCGCGCCGCAATCCGGAAGACCGCACCGGCGGCTGAAGAAAAGATCAGCTACGGCATCCCGTATTACAGCTATAAGGGCCGCCTGGTTTATTTCAGTACGTGGAAGAACCACATCGGCATTTACATCCCTACGCCTGTGGTCCAGGAGCACGCTCGCGAACTGGAGGGTTATGAGACCAGCGGTGCAACCGTGCGCTTCCCTCTCGGCAAGAAACTTCCCGTTGCGCTCATCAGGAAACTGGTCAGTGCGCGGATGAAGAAGAACGAGACGGGAAATCGCAAGTGAGAGCGTTTCCTACGTAGATGTATAGGCAAAACCGCATTTCAGAGGTAGAGACGTGGCACTGCCACGTCTCAATGTTTACGTCTGAAGCAGCGTGTCGTTGCGATCTGCTGAATTTCTGGGTCTGTAAGCGGGATTCAAGACTGACTGTCGCCCGCAAACGTTCTTGGGTCAGGAGTGAGACGCGGCAATGCCGCGTCTCTACGTCATGATTTCGTAAGCCACCCGCCTCGCTCACAGATAGCTGAGGAACCCAATATCTTTCCGGCGCTGCTTCAGACTAGCGAACCATCGGCATGGGAAGTAGAGCAGTGCCACGACGATCGCCCACACCAAGTACAGCAAACCGAGACTCCACACGTATCCCTGCGGAGCCGGCGGGATCATGACCGGGTGGTTGAGGAACAACCACGGCGACACCGAGCCCGAGCGTATCAGGGAAACAAAAATCGCCGCGAGATGGATCAGCGGAATATGCAAGACGTAAAAGAAAAAAGGCACGCGCCCAAACGTCGTAAGCACACCGCTGCCTTTTTCCAGGAAGGGAAAAACCAGGAGCATGGGTCCCAGCGTCATGAGCAGGAACAAGAGCGACGCAGGATACTTGGTGGTGTTCAGGAAAGAGATCCAGGCCGGGGCTTGCGGACGCCTCGGCGCAGGACTTGGCGCGGCCTGAGAAACCTGTCCACCCTGCCCAGATTGCTGCGTTTGCACGGCCGGCGGCGTCGGCTTCGGCGAACTCCATGGCCGCGGATCGCCATAAAGGTTGAAGCCACGCAGCACGAGGAACAGTGCAATCGCCGCCGTCCCCAGTGCAAGACAGATGCGTCGCCGCGATCCTGCTTCCATCGTCACCACGCGCCCAAACGCGTAACCGAGCGCCATGACGCCGATCCAGGGGACAATCGAATAGAGCACAAATAAAGTCGGGCCGTGTTCGCCCATCTGGACAGGGCCGCCAAAGTACAGCACTTGCATCAGCCAGCCCCACGAGCTCTTTTCCACCATCGGGTACAAGGTCTGGGAGAAGGCGTCGAGAATGTTGTGTCCCAGGACCAGCGCCAGGCCGAACGTAGTGACCGCCCACGCCGGCAGAAAGATCAAGCCGGCCAGCAGGACCATGCACCAGCCGATCACCCAGATCACCCCGGCCAGCAGGTAGTTGCCGAAGTCGAAATTGAAAGTCCAGGCCACGCGGAGCACGGTGAGCTCCAGCAGCACTAACCATAAGCCGCGCGTCAGAAGGAAGCGCGCCAGCGCACGCGCGCCCGTCAGTTTGCGGCCGTGAAGAAAAGCGGAAGTGCCTGCCAAAAAGATGAACGCCGGCGCCACAAAGTGTGTCACCCATCGCGTCAGGAAGATTCCGGGCGTGGGGCCGCCGGCGGGAAGGCCGGAATAGACGCGCACGTGGTCAATCGCCATCAGGACCATGACTGCGCCGCGAATCACGTCGACCGCGGCAACGCGCGCTATGCCTGGCTGAAGGTTGGGACCGGCTAAGATCGCTTGAGTTGCCATACTCCCCTCTGAAACGCAACATTCTTCGCCGGCGCCTTGAAGCGCCCACGAAGCGGCCGAAGCCGCGTGCGCTATATTAACTCTGACGGAGCGAAAGCAAAATCATGAGCGACATGGTAGTCGAAAGCCTGATTCTGGATCTTCTTGAGTGGGTAGACAAGCAAGACCGGAGCTACGAAGAAGTGATGGATGCGTGGCGTACTTCCTGCCCCAAGCTCCCCGTATGGGAAGAGGCTACGGATCGCAAACTTGTCACTCTGCATACGGCTCACGATCACAACATCGTCCGGCTGACTTCAACGGGACGTGCCCTCCTCGAACAGCGCCGCCTTGCCAAGAAGTAAAGCGTTTCTTACATCGCAAAGCAGCCGGAGTCCGCGGCAAAGCTGATTTTTGGCTTGCCAGTGGAACCCGGCTGTGCGTGCTTTTTTGTCGTGTGACCGATTGTTGGTATCGGCGTTATCAGCTCGTCAATCTTCTCTCTCGGCCTCGTCCGCCTCTTCCGCCAAACGAGCAATCGTTTCAAAAAACTGATTCGATTGCCCGTTGAAAAGCTGGTTGCCGGTCAAGCCTTTCACGGCGGCTTCCGCGCCGTTCAGAGGCGTTGATATCGGCCGGATGATGGAACAGTTCGGCAAGGATGGATGTAGGAATTGACATGGCTCGGGGAGAATTTTGTTCGTCTGGGTAAGCTCCAGCTGGTTGGCAGGAACAGCGTTGAGGTCTGGAAATGTCAGATTACCGTCGGTTAACGGGGCGACGGGCTGTGAGACCGCATTGCCCAGCTTGTCGTGCCAGAGGGCAAAATGGTCGATCTCGACGCCGCCAATACTCAGCACGATCCGCAGGACCTCCAGGTTCGTCACCTTGAGAGCCATGGTGGGATACAAGCTCGAACCGCCTACTTCAATGAAAGCAAAATGAAAGGCTGCCGTGTTGGCGATGGCTTGGATATGGTTCGGGTTTGCCGCATCGGCGTCATTGATCGGTATCGCCTGGCGGTGGGTAATCGTGACCGGACCGGTAAAGGTTGCGCCCAGGTCAGGATTGCGATTGCTGCGATATCGCGTATAGAAACTGGTATCGATGTTAAGGGCCTTCAGGTTGGTGAGCCGCTTCTTATTGGTGCTTCCGGTTGCCGTGCTGCCGCTCAAAGTTCGAAATGAACTGAGGTCCACCGGCTGTGCGCCGTGCGCCACGAGATAAGCGTTGATAAAAGCCGCATGGCTCAGCTCATCATCGGTATTGTCGGTGATGTACTGGGGCATGTCCGAGTCCAGGTTCTGTAGAGCTGCGGTGTAGGCCGCGTTTCCGCCAACAAAGTCCTTGAACTCTTCATCGGAAGTGGTTGGGCCGACTCCGCCCAGCTCCGCGTATTGCGCCCACAGATCGCTCTCGAGAATCTCCGCAGCTGCCAAGAATCTCAGGATGGCGACGTCGCCGCTCGGAAGCCTGCCGCGTTTTTTGGAGTGTTCTGCGCGGCCTTCCAGGGTCAGGATCGGGGTTGTCGCCGCGGTTGCAGTGAATATGCCGAGGCCCTTCAGAAACGACCGACGCCGAGTGACACGCTGCCACTGACTATGAAGGTACTCTTGCATGGACGAAGGGGTTTGTTCAGATACTACAGTAGGTAGAAGGTTTTCTTTCTTGCTCATGTTCTAACTCCGTTGTGGCTTAGAGAGGCGCACTGCGCCAACGGATGCCAGAGCACATTTGCGTAGTGTTAAATCTACACTTAGTCCTACTGCATCCCGAAGTGGGAAGATAACCGAAACGAACCTCTCCTCCCTACCACTGGGTTCGCACTTTTTTGCAAACTATCACTCCGCATTTATGCGCATTGTGGGAGCGTGGAATTGGTTTGTGACAATCGGCTTGCAACAAACCCATCGTTGACACCGAGTTTAGATTCACCAAGGGCTCGCGAAGCTCATCCTTACTGCTGAAGGATGCCGGGCCTGGCAGGAGAGACCGCTGCCGCCTCCGCCGTCCTCTGGGGAATAGTTCTCTCCTTGCGCATCCGCACCAGGAAGTACGCGGCAACGATCCACAGCAAAGTGGGGGTAAGCCACGCCACGCGGGAAGCATTCACTGTAAAGGGATGCGTGGCGCTCTGGAGGGCTGATGGGACGATGTCCTTGGTGTTGTTGATAGCCGCGTGCAGCAGCATGGTCAGAAGCAGGCTGCCCTCAGTGCGCCAATAGAGCCACGCGAAGACTACCGAGAGCGCGGTCACCTGCAGCAGGTACACCGGAAACGATTGTCCGAGCAATTCAGCTCCTGGGATGAAGAAGAGAGGCAGATGCCATGTGGCCCAGATCACACCTAGCAGCACACTGCCGCCCGCAAGGCCAAAGCGCTGAGCGAGACGGGGAAGAGCATAGCCACGCCACCCGATCTCCTCGCCGGCCTGGCCACCGATCACGGTAGAGAAGATAGTAGCTGCGAGCATGATGTACCAGGCTACCTGGCCGAAACGCGGCCACGCACCCGTGGCAGCGCGAAGGATCAGTGCAACCGTGAGCTTGATTGCGGCTATAAAGCAGATGGCGAATGCGTACCACTTGAGGCCTACACGCCAATGGAACAGAGGCTGGAGCAATGCTGTGACGCCGGCGCGTCCCTCGGCGCACGCCGTAAGCATCAGAGCCACGATGGCGGGAGCGAAAACCCCGGGAAGAACCATCATCACGAGCAATCCAGGGCGTGGCAAGCCCGCGGCTGCCATCTTGGCAGCAAGCATCCCAACTGCGATGAACACCGTCCATGTCGCCGCATAGGTGAGCAGGAAGAACTTCAGGAGCGATGTCGAGCGCATACGCACCTGGAGACGAGCCAGGAGCAAAAAGGTTCCCTGGGGAAAGCTAATTGTATTGCTTCAGCTTCGGCCACGCTTTCTGCAGGTCAAAGTTAGGCCCGCGACAGAGCCAGATGGTGTAGTACTCATCGCGACGCGAGTAGGGATGCTCCACGCGACCCGCTGCTTCGACGCTTTGGAAATGCGCGCGATCGCCGCGGCCGTCGCTGTGCAGGATAATCATGGTGCTGCCGTCATACTTCCCCGGTCCCCACAACCAGTAAGAATTGCTGCGGCTGATGGCCTGAGGAAGTCCGTAGCGAGGCCCGTAGAAGTCAACGGCCGCTGCCGATCCCCAGCTGTTGCTGAAGACGGCCGTGCGCGCCTGCTCTTCGGCGGGCAAGCTGTGATAAACACGCGCCACCTCGCGCACCATCTCTTCCCAACCAAACTCATCGGCAAAGTATTGCGGCAGCGGGCCGTTGTTCTGGTTCTCGGCTTTTGGCGGTTCGAGGCCAAGCGTGTGCTGATAGTGCAAGAAGGCTTCCGGCCGGAGAATGGGCATCGACAAAGGCGCCAACGCTGCTCCGCAGATGATTACCAAGACGACGTAGCCGATGCGGGCAGCGGTCCAGATTCGACGATGGTCGGTGATGCGCTCGAGGCCGACGGCCCCAGCCGCAAACAACATCGGGTAGATCGGAACAACGTAATAGAACTTGGCTTTGAGTACGATGAAGGCAGACAAGGTGACAAGGAAGGTCCAACCCAATGCGCGGTAACGACGCCCGTCGCGCGCGAAGAAAAGCCACACCAAACCGCCGATCCAAAGCGGAGCCAGCACGGGGTGCATGACAAAAGCCTGATTGGCAATAAACGCAACCGGTCCGCGAACGACGTCGCGATTGGTCATGCGGATGTTGTGGATCAGCTCCAGGAACGGAAAATGGTTTCGCACCTGCCACAGGAGATTGGGAAGAGCAATCAACCCGCAAGCCAATATGCCAAGCCAAAGATAGCGGCTTGTGAGGAAGCGGCGCTCTGGCCCTAAAAGCACGCCGACCAGCAAGCCCAGCAGCAAAAACGCAATCGAGTATTTTGTCTCAAAGCCCAGGCCGGCCAATACGCCGAACCAGAGCCAGTAGCCAGGTTCACCCGAGTTGATGGCGCGGACGACGAGCCAGATACAAGCAGTCCAGAGAAGCTGTTCGAAGACGTTGTCGGTCAGCCAGTGGTGCAGGATCAGATAGATCGGAACCACGACGATGGCTAGAGCTGCCAAGGCCTGCGCGAATCGCCCGCCTCCCATCTCGCGAGCCAGCTTACCTGTAAGCCAGACCATGGCGGCGCCGGCCAGCGCAGGAAGAATACGGATGGCCAGCGGCGATTCGCCAAACACGTGCCGGGCAAACCAGCTTATCCATACCGTCATTGGCGGATGGTCCACGTAACCCCAGGCCGGGTGCTGGGCGCAGGCAAGATAATACAACTCGTCGCGGAAGATGCCGTAGCGCACGGCGGTCAGCAGATGCAACAGCAGCTTGGCTCCGGCGATGTAAAAAACCAGGGCGGGACCGGAGATAAAACGGGAGAGCGTTTGGTCGACAGACCTGGCGACAGCGGAAGCCGAGCTGCTCACAATCTCCTTTCCCAATTCAGTCGCTCGCGATCGCTCTCAGGACATCGCGTCCATCAGTTCAATCAGCGTCATCAGCGGTAGGGTTTGTGGGTCACGGATTCAAAATCACTTTCCCGAACTGTTCACCCTTTTCCAGGCGCTGGTGGGCAGCGGAGGCTTCGCGCAGCGGGAAACTCCGGTCCACCACCGGCTTCAGTTTACCGGAGAAGACGTGTTTCATGACTTCATGGAATTCGCCCTGCGTGCCCATAAACGAACCCAGGAAGGAAAGTTGGCGGGCAAACAGAAACCGGATGTCGAACGCGGCCTCGGGTCCGGTCGTGGCGCCGCAGGTCACCAGTTTCCCGCCGGGCTTCAGCGACTTCATACTCTCCGTCCAGGTAGCTTTGCCGACGTGCTCGAAGACGACGTCACACATGGCCCGGTTGGTAATGGTTTTCACTTCTTCGGAAATCTTCTGCTGATAGTGGTTGATCGTGTGGTCAGCACCCAACTCGCGGCACTGGTCCATTTTGTTTTCATCACCGGCGGTCGCGATGCATAGCGCGCCGAACATCTTGCAGATCTGGATGGCCATAGAGCCGATACCGGAGCCTCCGCCCAGAACCAGAACGGTGTCACCCGGCTTGATGGCGCAGCGCCCAACCAGCATGTGCCACGCGGTGAGCGCCGCCAGCGGGAGCGCGGCGGCTTCGTCGTAGGTCAGTTCGCCTTGAATGGGCAGCACAATGGCGCGGGGCACGGAGATGAATTCGGCGTTGCCGCCGTCATTCAGGTAGCCCAGCACGCTGTAGTACGGGCAGAAATTCTGTTCGCCGCGGGAACATGCCGCGCACACGCCACAAAACGTGTGCGGCGCCAGCAGGACGCGCTGGCCGACTTTGAGATCGGTCACATACTCGCCGACCTCGGCGATAATGCCGGAAACGTCACTGCCGTTGATATGCGGCAGCTTGATGCCCGGCAAACCCCTGCGGATGAACAGATCCAGATGGTTCAGCGCGCAGGCCTTGACCCGCACCATCACCTGGTCTTTTCGCGGCCGGGGATCGGGAACATCTTCATATTTGAGCACTTCCGGACCACCGAATTCATGGAAGCGAACAGCCTTCATTCGTACACTCCTTGGGAAACAAGTGAATGTAACATCGCTTTGTCCCGAGCGCCAGCCAGGGAACTCTTTGGCGATTACTAAAGTTGCCAACTCCGGCGGAATCGCCGAAATTCTGGCAATCACCAATTTTGGCAATGCTGGCAATCTCGTCGCGATAGGGCTTCTCGCTCCGCTGAGGTTTCAGAGGGAAGCTTGCGATCTCGATTACAATACCCATGTGGACATCTACGAAGAGATAACCCGGCTGCGCAAGGAAGGGCGCCGGGGGGCGCTGGCCACCATCATCAACGTGCGCGGCTCCATTCCGTCTTTTGAGACGGCCAAGATGCTGGTGCGCGACGACGGATCCATCGCCGGGACCATCGGCGGCGGCTGTGTGGAAGCCGAGGTTTGGGAGGCAGCCCGCGAGGTCATGAAGTCGGAAAAACCGCAGACCTTGCATTTCAACCTCAACAACAATCCCAAGTACGATACCGGGCTGGTCTGCGGCGGGACGCTGGAGGTCTTCGTAGAGCCGGTGCTGCCGGTTTCCACGCTCTACATTTTCGGGGCCGGACACGTGGCCTGGAGCTTATACAAGGTCGCGCGCCTGGCCGGGTTCGACATCGTGGTGACGGACGACCGCGAGACCTACGCTAACCGCGAGCGCTTCCCGGACGCCAGAGACGTTTACGCCGAAGAGTATGAGCGCGTGATGTCGCAACTGGCGCCGAACGAGACTTCCTACATCGTAATCGTCACCCGCGGACATCGTGACGACATGCGCGTGCTGCGCTGGGCAGTGGATACTCCGGCCCGCTACGTGGGCATGATCGGCTCGCAGCGCAAGACCATCGCCATCTATAAAGAACTCGAAAAAGAAGGGATCGCCGCGGAGAAACTGGCGCGCGTGTACGCGCCGGTAGGCATTGATATCGGCGCCATTACGCCCGAAGAGATTGCAATCTCCATTGTGGCCGAGTTGATTGCGCTGCGTCGCGGCTCGGAGACTTCCCTGCCCCACATGAAGAGCGTAAAAGCGATTGAGATGCTTGAAAGAACTGAGCAGTCGTCAAGAGATTGAGTGGTTGGGTAATTTGGTAATTGGGTAATTTGAAAACCAAGACGTTGGGTAATTTGAAAACCAAGACGTCGCTGTTCTGCACTTACTCAAATTACCCAATTACCAAATTACTCAATTACTAAATTCCCATGGCCCTTGCTCCTTCCTTTGCCGGCGTAATCCTGTCCGCGGGCGCATCCACGCGCATGGGGCGCGACAAAGCCCTGTTACCGTGGCGCGGCGGAACGTTTCTCTCCTCGGCCATTCGCGCGCTGCAGCCGGTCACCGACCTGGTCATCGTGGTTGCGGGCGCCAATGCCGTCGATTTGACTCCGGTGGTCTATGCCAACGCGGCGTTCTGGGTTGTCAACCCGAATCCTGAGAGAGGCCAGTTCAGCTCTCTTCAAGTTGGCCTGCAGGAAGTGCTCAATCGCGGACGCGACGCCGCCATCGTGACCCTGGTAGACCGCCCCGCGCCCGACGTAGCGACCATCAAACTGCTCAAAAACGAGTTTCTCGCGGCCGGTGACCGTGTGTGGGCCGTTGTGCCGGAGCACGCCGGCAAGCATGGCCATCCTATCGTGATTAGGCGGGAAATGATCAGCGCATTTCTCAACGCTCCGCCCACGAGTTCAGCCCGCGATATCGAACATTCGCTACAACCACACATACGTTATGTCCCGGTGAACGATCCGCTCGTCGTAGCGAATGTGGACACTCCCGAAGACCTGCAGCAACTGCAGGCAGGATCATCCGTTTGAAGACCCAAGCCCTTTCGCCCGCGGCCCAACAATTTGCCGATTCCATTCTCGCCCTCCGTCCCAAACTCGCGGTCTTTGACTGCGACGGCACGCTGTGGAGCGGTGACTCCGGCGCAGATTTTTTCTACTGGGAGATCGAGCGCAACCTATTGCCGGCCGAAGTCGTCGCCTGGGCTCTGCCGCGCTACGAAGATTACAAGGCCGGCAAGGTTGGCGAAGAAGTGATGTGCGGCGAGATGGTTACCATCAACTCCGGCATTCCCGAACGTCTGTTGGAAGAAGCCGCGGAAGAATTCTTCTCGAGCGTGGTCGCGCCGCGCATCTTCCCCGAGATGATAGAGCTCACGCGCGCACTCGCTGCCGGAGGTTGCGAAATCTGGTCTGTGTCTTCCACCAACGTCTGGTCGGTGCGCGCCGGAGTCAAGCGCTTCGGTATTCGTCCGGAGAACGTCCTGGGCGCCGAAGCGTGCATCGAAGCGGGTCTCGCCACGGATCGTCTGGTCCGCGTCCCCAGCGGGCCGGCGAAAGCAACGGCACTCCGGGAAATCGTGCAACGCCCCGTGGATGTATGTTTCGGCAACTCCATTCACGATGTTGACATGCTAGCTATCGCCGCCCACGCGGTGGCTGTGAATCCGAACGCCGATCTGGAAAGAATCGCCCGAGAAAAAGCCTGGACGATTTATTGGCCCGAGAAAACGAAAGAATCGCCGTAATCGCCGACATCGCGCGAAATCGCCGGAATCGGTGATTGCACCGATACATTTCTTGATTGCAATCTACTGAGGAAGTTTGTTTGGGCGTTTCCGATCACGCGCGATTACGGCGATTACGTGCGATCACGGCGATTCGGATGTTTACTGAAAGAGTTGCGCCAGCTTTTCTTTGAACCATTCCCAACCGGTGAGTTGGCGGCGAGGAGGAGGGGTAACGTACCAGTTCTTCAGGGCATCCACGCGGTGGAAGTCGCCGGGGACGTCAAACAAGTTGCCGTCAAGAGCGCCTTCCTTAAGCTCCATAACTTCTGAGCCCCAGCTGGAAGCCACCATGCGCGTGCCACCGTCGGGTTCCGGAACTTCGCTCTTCATGGTGGTGGTCATTTTGAGCGGAAAACCGGGGTTTACACCGGAACGATGCACATCAATATGGTCCACCGTGCCGATGCAGCTGCTGCTGGCATTCACGGCCATCACCGTGGCCACGACTACGCCGTTTCCCGGTTTCTTGGTGCGGCGCCACTCCGGCATCACAGTTTCGTCGATGTACCAGCCATCGGTCTCACTTTCGGAACTGCGCGAGCATGCGCCCGGCGTGGCGATGCGCTTTTCCCGTGTGATGATGTGGCGGGCTACGTGCCCGAACATTTCCTGGCGCTCGCCGGTATCAGTGCTTTGAATCCAGATTTGCAGGGTGCCTGCGGAGTAGTGAACAGGGTCGCGCTTTACTCCCAGGGTAACGCCCTGCGAATCCGTTTCAAAGGCGATGTATTCCCGCGCTTGCAGGTCGAGCAAAAACACGTGGTTCGTGCCCCGCTGAACGATAGTCGCCATGGGCGGGCCGGTGCGGCCGTCCAGCAGGTGGGATTGCCACTCGCTCCGCAATCGGTCCGCGGTGAGGTACTCAGTTCTTGTGTCTGAGAATCCGCCGGTCACTTGGCGCGTGACGATCTTGACCCCATTGACAGACGGATCCGGGGCCATAAACGGAGTCACTGAAATGAGAAAAAGCAGCAATCCCCTCATCTTGAGTTACCCCCCGCCGTCACGCGACGGCTATGGCGACCTATTGTACCTGCAAAGCCCTGCCCCTCAACCGGCTTTTTGTAGGTCATAAGTGAAATCTAAGACAAACCAAAGTACCCTGTGCAGGTTCCCCCCTATTTTGATTCCAGCAAAGATGATGTGGGTGGCGGTACGCCGTTGCGCCAGTTTGCGCCAAGCACCGCGTCCATTGTCATCCGGCCTTTAGCTTGTCAAGCGCCTGGGCCAGCGCGTCCATGGCCAGGTGCGTGGCGTGAACGGAGCCGTTGGGCAAACCGCCCAGGGCTTCAAGCAGGTGCTCGCGCTTCAAGGCGCGGGCTTCGGCCACAGGTTTGCCATGGATCATCTCAGTGAGGCACGACCCGGCAGCGATCGCGGCCACACAGCCGCGGATGCGGACGCGAACCTGGTCGATCCGGCCGCCGTCCAGCTTGACGGCCAGCTTCAAGATATCGCCGCATACCGGATGCTCCAAACGCACTTCGGCATCAGCGCCGGGGAGATCGCCTACGTTGCGCGGATGCTCGAAATGGTCAAGGACTGTGTCGGAATAACTCACGGCGACATTGTAAATCGGGAGATCGGTTCATCGGGCCATCGGATCATCTGGTCATCCGGGAGAGACGGTGAAATCGACTGCGCTTTTTCCTGAAATCTCGAGCGGAGCGAGAGATCCATATCGCAACCTATTTTCTCGGCTTAGCGCAGGGTGCCATTCTGGCCATGGGTATCCCCTGACCCGATCTTCCGATCGCTATAATTTCATCATGTCCGACCATCGGATCCCACGCCGCATCGTCTCGCTCCAGCCCAGCATCACGGTCACGCTGCGCGACCTCGGCGTGCTGGACCGGCTGGCGGCATGTACGAAATACTGCCTGGACGTTTGCCCGGAACTCAACGGCAGCAGTTGCTCGGTCATCGAAGACTCGTGGTCGGCGAAGGCGGAAGAAATTATCGCTGCGCGGCCTGATCTGGTGATCGCCTCGGTCCCCTACCGCGTCGAATCGCTGGCTGAGATCATGAGGTGCGGCGTGCCCTGCCTGTGTTTTTCGCCGAAATCCCTGGCTGATGTCTACCAGGACATTCTGCACATCGCGCGGATCGCTTCTTCAGACGAGCCTGGGGTTTCAGAAGAGCGCGGGCGAACGCTGGTGGCGCGCATGCAGGAGGAAATCGCTTCCCTGCGGCGGAAAACACAAGATTTGGACCGGCCGCTGGTCTACTGCGAAGAGTGGGGCAAGCCGTTGATCCTGTCGCAAGGCTGGGTGGCCGAATTGGCGGACGCCGCCGGCGGCCGATTTTTTGGCGAACCGGGAAAGCAAACCACCGAAGATGAAGTCGCCGCTGCGGATCCTGACGTCATCATCGCCGCCTGGTGCGGCGCAGGCGATCGCGTCCCGCTCGAGAAGCTAGTAGCCCGCCGCGGCTGGGAGCAGACCAAAGCCGCGCGGCAGGCCCGGGTGTATTGCGTCAATGACGAGTTCCTGAACACTCCGGCCAGCACTCTGCTGGACGGCCTGCATGCGCTGGCGGCGGCAATTCACCCGGAGAACTTTCAAACAAGGATTGGGCTGCGGAGAATCACGTTTGCGCCGCAGGGAAACATTTCCGCGTGATGAACATCGTGCAAAAGGAATAGAGATAGCCATGCATTCCGATCAGCCTCCTCAAGTGCAAAGTTTGCGAATCAGGAATACTTATCCTCAGCCTGTAACGCTGCACATCGAACCGTGGGGCGACGAGGTCTCGATGCTACCCGACGCTGTCTACACGATTGTGATTGAAGGCCCCGGCGATGACTGCCTCGAACTCGATTTTAGAGATCGGCACGTTTTTGCATACGGCTGGCCGGGATCAACCGTCTCTGTTCGTCACAAAGAAAAGATCGTATGCGAGTATAAGATTCCGGCGCCACGATAGGCCAGTCCCGGCTGTGCCGGGACGAATGAAAATAGCCCGGCACGGTTCGGCGCCCGGCTTCTGCGCCAAACTTCTTTCTCCGGTCGCGCCGAACAAGTGCCGGGAGAATCGCATGACAGGAACAGAGTCCTGCTTAAGCAGGACGACTGAAAAAGATGTTTCCCGTGTGAGGACTACAGGAATGCGTTTTATGAGCGCTACGCTTCGCTGCGCGCTCGCCTACGGCAGTGAGGTGCGGAGCACCGATGCAGCTACCCGGCACTTGCCCCTCGGTGCCACAAGGCGTCTCGGGGCGGTGCCGGGTTATTATCAGCCGCCCCTTCGGGGCTGAAGTATGAAAGACTTTTAGGCTCCCTAGACGGAATCAAAAAAGGAGATAGGGGTCCCTCTCCCGCTTCGCGGGATCGGGATCCAAGCAAACATGAAACGAGTCGTCGCAGCCCTCATAATTCGCGAAGACACGATCTTGATCTGCCAACGTACGCCGGATCAAAACTTGCCGCTCAAATGGGAGTTTCCAGGTGGCAAGATCGAGCCCGGTGAAGCGCACGATACCGCGCTCCGTCGCGAGTTGGACGAAGAGCTGGGCATCCAGGCGACGATCGGCGCGAAGGTCGCAACCATTCGGCACACGTACGGCAACGGCTCAGCGGTGGAGCTGCATTTTTTTGTGGTCTCGAAGTTCGAGGGCAAAATCGAAAACCGGATTTTTCACGATGTACGGTGGGTCAGCAAGGCAGATTTGCTGAACTACGAGTTTCTGGACGCCGACATCGCGCTGGTTCAGGACATCGCTGCCGGAACGCTGAAGCTCACTTCCCTGTCTTCGCCGTAACAACCGTGTAGAAGACAGTGATCGCGATCAGGACAGCCGCGGTCACCCAGGCAATCGAGTTGAAGAGGCGTCCATTCATGTGGCGGCCCATCAGGCGGTGCTTGTTGATGAGCAATAGCATGTAGATGAGAACGGGCGGCAACAACACGCCGTTGAGTACCTGGGAGAGCACGGATACCTTGATCAGGAGCTTGTCAGGGATAAACAGGACCGCAGCCCCACCCGCGCCCACCAGAATCGTGTACAACCAGTAAAAGGCAGGCGCTTCGCCGAACCTTTTGTCCAGTCCCGATTCAAAACCCAGACCTTCGCAGACGGTGTAGGCCGTGGAGAGCGGCAGAATGGACGCCGCGAAAATCGAGGCGTTAAACAGGCCGGCGCCGAAGAGAAGGTAGGCGTAGCGTCCGGCCAGCGGTTTCAGAGCGCGGGCGGCATCGGCGGCGTTACCGATGTCGGTCTGCCCGGCTCGAAAGAGCGTCGCGGCGCAAGCCACAATGATGAACCAGGCAACGACGTCAGTAAAAACGCAGCCCAGAACCACATCTAGCCGGGAAGCTTTGTACCCGCGGATCGTCACCCCCTTCTCCACAATCGAGGCTTGCAGATAAAACTGCATCCAGGGAGCAATCGTGGTGCCGATCACTGCGATCAGC
Organism: Candidatus Angelobacter sp.; assembly: GCA_035263765.1. Taxonomy (GTDB): domain Bacteria; phylum Acidobacteriota; class Terriglobia; order Terriglobales; family Acidobacteriaceae; genus Angelobacter. Next base: position 16,931 of record DATFQZ010000015.1, read on the forward strand.
ATGTAGATGTAGTCCTTGCTCATCATCATCTGGCGCGGCGGCGGTATGACAGTCGCGCGGATGGCATCAGTCCAGTCCGGTTTGGCCAGGAAGCCCGTGATGATGTAGCAGACGTAGAAGAAAGATGCTCCGAGGAAAATCTTCTCCACCGACTTGTAATTGCCTCTGGTCACCAGCAACCACACCAGCACCGCGGCAATGGGCACACTGACGTATTTCGAAATGTAGATGTCATGACCGTGAAAATGGCCGTGGAACAGTCCCAGGCTGGTGGCAATCCCGATAAACTCGGCCACCACATTCATGAGGTTGATCGCCACCAGCAGGCCCATCATGAGAAATGTGGCGCGAAAGCCGTATTCTTCGCGGATCAGATCGCTGAGTCCTTTGCCGGTCACCGCGCCCATGCGCGCCGACATCTCCTGGATCACGATCAGGGCCAGGGTAATCGGAATGAGGCTCCACAGGAGAGTGTGTCCGAACTGAGCGCCCGCGAGCGAGTAGGTATAGATGCCGCCGGCATCGTTATCGACGTTCGCGGTGATGAAACCCGGGCCTACAACTGCAAGGATCAGCAGGATCCGGGTCTTCCAGTGCTTGAGCCATCTCATCGGACACGCGCATAACGAAATTCACTTCGAATTCGCAGAATAAATGAGAGTAGAAGAAAAGAACAACAGCGAAATTGCTTTTCCGTGAAAAATGCGCTGCCGAGCTTGGAAAGCGCCGGGTTCTGACCGGCATGCTTGCTAGAATCAGGCGAGGTTCCGGATTATGAATGAGAGCGCACTGGCTTTCGCGTTCGCGACTGCAAAGGACGCCGCCGAGATTTCCGCCCTCCACAACGCCGCAGCGGAGCGTCTCACCCGCGACCACGGACCGGGACACTGGTCATCCCTAGGCACCGAGAGAGGTGTGCTCAACAATCTGCGAAAGCCCAAATTTTCGCGGATCCTGGTGGGTCGTAGTGGCAGAAAGATTGTCGCGACGCTGCGCCTGGCAACAAAAAAGCCGTGGGCCATCGACACCGCCTATTTCACGTTCGTGAAGAGGCCGGTGTATCTGGTTGGCATGGCGGTACACCCTCTCGCTCAAGGCAACGGATTTGGCAGGCGAATCCTTCAGGAAGCCATAGCGGTGGCCAAAGACTGGCCGACTGACGCCATTCGCCTTGATGCCTACGATGCCCCGGCTGGGGCGGGGCCCTTCTATGCCAAGTGCGGGTTTTGCGAAGTTGGCCGAGTTAGTTACCGCAACACGCCGCACATCTATTACGAAATGGTGTTCTAGGGACTTTGGAGCGCAGCGACAGGAAGATTAGATCCTGTCGCGCAGCATGCTGATCACGTCATCGGCTGTGACCACACCGGCCAGGTGGCCTTGTTCGTCCACCACCGGCAATGTCATGAGGTTGTACTTGTCAAACATCTCCGCGACTTCTTTCTCAGCGATGTCGGCTTCGCAGGAGACCACGTGCTCCGGCGTTAGCGTGGAAAGCTGGGCGGTGGGTGGAGACAGCACCAGGGAAACCAGAGACACGGCACCGGCGAGCTTCCCGTCCGGCTTCAGGAGATAGATGGTATTGATCAGCTCGGTTTCACCCTCGAAGCTGCGCAGCTTCTCGATGGCGTCGCCGACGGTAGCGTCTGAGGGTACGGCGATGTATTCCGTGGTCATCCGGCCGGCAGCGGTGTTTTCCTTGAAGGTGAGCAGCTCGGAGACTTCCTGGCGCTCCTCCGGCTCCATCTCTTCCAGGATCTCTTCTGACGTTTCCTGGGGCAGGTCGGCGAGCAGGTCGGCCGCGGCGTCGGGCTCCATCTCTTCCACGATGTCGGCGGCCTTGTCGGAATCGATCGACCGCATGAGCTCGACCTGCATTTTAGGTTCGATCTCCTCCAGCGCGTCGGCGGCGACTTCTTCATCCAGCGATCCGAAAATCGCCTCGCGCTCGGCCGGAGCCAATTCTTCCAGAATGTCGGCGATATCAGCAGGATGGAGCTTGGAAAGCCGTTCGTATTCAAGCTTGAGATGCACCCGGCGCGACGGATCAGTCTCGATCAGGTCCACGGCCTCCCAGGGGATGGCTTTTTCCGGCATGTGGCCGGCCAAAGCTTCGATCGCGCGGCTTGGGGCCAGGCCCTTAAGCAGGCGCCGTACTGCACCCCGCAGACCGACATCCACTCGACTGACTCTCAGCTTTACGGTGCCGTTCGCCGCTTCCGGGCACAGGTCGACGTCGTTCACACGAACGACTTTTCTTCCCGAAACGTCAATGATCTGCTGATCGAGCAGATCGCGTTCCAGTAGCAGCATTCCCCCCGAGCTGACCAACGGAGGCCAGTCCTCCCACCTGCCGTTGGCCCGTACCGATGTGGTGGCCCGCACTGCCGAGCGCTCCAGCGCCCGTACCGTCTTCAGCGCCAGCAAGCGGTCCCCTTCCGGGGTCTTAACCACCAAGTCCGAGACGCGCCCACGATCGTCCTGGGGAGAGAGGGCCACCTCACGCACGTGTCCCGCCAGGTCACCGGTCCCGTCATAGACCGGCGCCCCCAGAATGTTCGAGAGTGCAATTTCTGGCGTCATCATCGGCTCTGATTGCAGAATACCCAATGTGGTTTGCCGATGCCACAGCATTTTCCATTTTGACAGCAAGAACCGGGTGGCTGCCCTTGTTCGGCATGGCTAAAGTTAATCTGCGGGGCAAAGCGACACACAAAAATTCAGAATCTTTTTCCTGTCGCCATGATTCTATTGTTCAAGGGGAAGCCGTATGGGCATCCAAGTTACCGACCTTCATCTCCTGCGTGATCAGCTGTTGCTGCGGAGAGAAAAACTTCAGGCCGCAGCCGCTCGATCCCAGACAGCCAACCTCGTCCAACTGCTCGAGCAAGTGGACAAGGCTCTTGAAAAAACCGAGCAAGGCCGTTTCGGTGAGTGCGATGTCTGCCAAGGCACCGTGGAGCAAGCGCGCCTCATGGCCGACCCTGTAACCAGCGTCTGTCTCGACTGCCTGAAGCCTTCCGAACAGCGTGCTCTGGAACAGGACTTGGCCTTGGCCGCCCGTATTCAAGCGGGTCTGCTGCCTCGCGTTGACGTGAACGCCGCCGGCTGGCGGGTGGCTTACCACTATGAGCCGGCGCACTTGGTTAGCGGCGACTACTGTGACGTGGTCCCCCACGGCAAACACCTTTATTTCATGGTGGGCGACGTCTCCGGAAAAGGGGTGGCCGCCTCCATGTTGATGGCCAACCTGCATGCCATGTTTCGTGTGCTGATCCCCAGCGGCTTGCCGCTGCCGCAACTGGTAGAACGCGCCAACCGTATTTTTTCTGACAGCACTTTGCCCAGCCAGTACGCCACCTTGGTGGTAGGCCACGCCGGCGAAGACGGAGAAGTAGAAATCTGCAACGGCGGCCATCTGGCGCCGCTCCACTTACAGGCCGTTGCCGTGAACGCCGTTGGCGCCGCAGCGCTGCCCGTGGGCATGTTCCACGACCAGGAGTTTGCGAGCACGCGGGTGAGCTTTGCTCCAGGCGACAGTTTGGTCATTTACACCGATGGCTTTACCGAAGCCCAAGGCCAGGACGGCGCGGAATACGGTGCACAAAGGCTGGGCAGAATCCTGCAAGGCCGGCACGGGGACGGCCCGCGGCAATTGGTGGACGCCTGTGTGAGCGATCTGGCTGCATTCCGCAACGGCTCTCCGAAGATCGATGATCAGACCCTGATGGCCTTGAGTTTCGCGCCTGTCCAACACTAGTCTGGCTTCAGCCTCTGACGCAGCTGCGGACGGACCAATTCGAGGAACCGCTCTCACTCGACCGCTGGACCGGATATGTTTGCACCATGTTTGCAGCATATAAAATGCGTTTGCCTGACGGTTCCCTTTGCCTCCAGCATCTATGGGTCTAGGGCGATTTCATTGTTGGTGCATCCCGCGCAGGGTCACCTCAGCGGCTGAAAGCCGGCATTTTATGTCCTTGATCCGCAGGCCTGAAGGCCTGCTCCACCCTCTTGCCGGCTACGGCAAAACTGAGGGAACACTCTAGGCGAGCCTGGCGCCGAGTTTCCCGTTTGACATTTCACACTGCAGCTAGGCAAACTACGGGTTCGCTCTGCCGCCATGTGCCTGAGGTGTTCGCAGCAGAAATCTGTGGACCGCCGAATGACAAATCGGGTTTCCTATACACTGGACTCGACCTTGGACAGCGTCAACCACGCCGAAAGCAGGGCGCGCGAGGTTGCGGCCCAGGCCGGCTTCGGCGAAGACGAGCAATTCAACATCGCCATGGCGGTGCGCGAAGCCGCGGTCAACGCCGTACTTCACGGCAATGCCCGTGATCCGCAGAAAAAGTTTTTTGTAGTGTATGAAACGACGGTAGACGCGCTGGTCATTACTATCACGGACCAGGGTCCAGGGCTTGACCCCAGCACGCTGCCCGATCCCTTGGCCCCGGAGAATTTAATGAAGTGTTCGGGGCGCGGCATCTTCCTCATCCGGGCTTTCATGGATGAGGTCAGGTTCCGGAATGTGCAACCCGGCACCGAAATCACATTGATCAAGCATGTCGGCCGTAAAACGGCGGACAAGGAGGAATCACAGTGACAATGAAGGCAAGTAACCGGCAGGTGAGCGGCATCACTGTTGTGGACCTGAGCGGCCGTATCACGCTGGGCGAAGGCAGCACAGTGCTGCGCGAAACGGTGAAGGACCTGCTCTCCAAAGGACAAAGAAAGATCCTCTTGAACCTGGGCGATGTCACCTACATCGACAGCTCGGGCATCGGCGAGCTGGTCAGCGCCTTCACTTCGGTCCGCAATCAGGGCGGCGAGTTGAAGCTGCTCAACCTGACGAAAAAGGTCCACGACCTGCTGCAAATCACCAAGCTGTATACCGTCTTCGATATCAAGGACGACGAGGCCACAGCGATCCAGTCATTTAAATAAGAACCTTGACTAGCTTCTAGCCGCTCGCTACCAGCAGCTAGGAGCTAGCAGCCAGAAGCTGCTTTCATGGCCCGTATTTCCCGTCTCGACCGCAAGGACGTCTCCCCTGAAGTCGGGGAGATCTACGACCATTTCATGAAAGTCCGCGGCAACATTCCCAACATGTTCCGCACGGTAGCTCACCGCCCGGAGATCCTCCGTACCATGATCGCCCACTTGCGCGCGGTCATGGAGACCGGGACGGTCCCGGCCAAGCTGAAAGAGTTGCTCATCGTTCGTACCAGCCAGATCAACCGCTGCGAGTATTGACTGGCGTCGCATACCGTCTTGGCAAGACGGTTAGGCTGGAGCGAAGAGCAGATCAAAGATCTCGCCAACTTCGAGCAGCGCCCTGACTTCACCGACAAAGAAAAGGCCGCATTGCGCCTGGCCGAACGCGTCACCCGCGACCCTCGCGCCGTGGATGATGCGCTCTGGACCGAACTGCGCCTCCACTTTGACGAAGGCGAAGTCGTGGAGTTGCTTAGCGCCATCGGGCTGTTCAACTATTTCAACCGGTTCAATGACGCTCTCTGGATGGAGCCTACCAAGTAGCCAGGCATGCCTCGCGCTATGAACTAAAACCTACCACGGGGGCACGGAGGAACCCAGGACTGTAGGAAGCTGGAAGTCTACGAACCCGTCTTGCCCTCTTGATCGATACCGAACTCAATTTCCTCCCGTAGCGGGTTGAGCATACCGCCGGAAAAAGCTGTTCTGTTTCCATTGCGGGCGCCGCGCGTCATCGGCCACGCGAACCATTAGTGAGCGGATAATCTCCTCATACATCGCCGCCGCATTGAGATCTACGGGCTGGCCCAGGTCGTCCGAGGGAGCGTGATATCGCTGCGTGAGCCAGTCCTTGAAAATCTTCTGTTCGGGAGAACCCGGTTCAAAACCCACCTTCATGGCCAACGCCGGGATTCCGCGGCGGATGAAGTTGTACTGGTCGCTGCGGATAAAGACGTTGCGCAGCGGCTCCGGATCGGCCTGGGGCTTGACGCCCAGGGATTCTGCGACTGCGCGCGCCTCCGGGCCCAGATCCGATTCGTCCAAGCCGAGGATCGTGAGCACTTTGAGCGGCACAATCGGCAGAAACATGTCGATATTGACGTTCGCCACCATTGAATCGGGCTTCACCGTGGGATGAGTCGTAAAGTATTTCGATCCCAAAAGCCCCTTTTCTTCTCCGGTAACAAACACGAACAGGAGCGAACGCTTGAGGTTTTCCGGCGATTTCTTCAGTGACGCCGCCACGTCCAGCAGCACGGCGCTGCCAGAGGCGTTGTCCATGGCCCCGTTGTAGATTCGATCGCCGTTGATCGGCTCGCCGATGCCAAGATGGTCCACGTGCGCTGACAGAACAACGTACTCATTCTTCAAATTGGGATCTGTTCCGGGAAGGCGCGCAATCACGTTCGCCGAGTCCAGGGTCTTCTTTTCGACTTTCGTCTTGGCATCGATGGAAACAGTCAGGGGAAAACGAGGCAGGTGTTTTCTGTCCTTGGCAAGATCGGCGATCTCAGTGAAATTGTGGCCCGATCCCGCGAAGAGCCGCTCCGCTCTTTCCGGGTTGAAAGTTACCGCCAGTTTCTGACCCCGGGTTTCATCGAATTCCGACCCAAGCAGCGACATGCTGGGATGGGCCCGATTCAGAGAGATGCGCGACCACGGGATATCCATGGAAGCTGGATTCGGAAGGGTGATCGTTCCCACGACGCCTGCCTTTTGCATGGCCTTCCATCGTTCACCGGCGGACTGGTAGTGAGAAGCCAGAGGTGCGGGAATCTCAGCGGGCGATCCGGACATCACCACCGCGATTTTGCCTTTCAGATCAAGGCCGGCGAGATCGTCGTAATTCATCTCCGGAATGGTGAGGCCGTATCCCACAAAAACCAATGGAGCCGCTACCGAAGGCGCGAGGTCAACGCGGGTGCTGAGAATGGCGTCGTCGCCCAGAGTGAGGGCTTCCTTCTTGCCATCACGCACTAACGCCAGGCTCGAATCCTTCTCGACAATCTGACGCGACTCGAACTTGACTGGCTGGTAGAACCCGTTGGCCCCCGCCGGTTCCAGCCCGCTGTTCTTGAGCTGGTCCACGATGTAAGCTTCCGCATTGCGCAGGCCGGTGCTGCCGGTTTCGCGACCTTCCATCTTGTCGTCGGCCAGCACACTCACGAAGTTCCACCATGTCTTGCCGTCGAAATGTGTCTGAACCTGCTGCGCGCAGGCGGCTCCTGCGAGCAAGGCACTGAAGATCAGGAGCGATAAATTCTTTTTCATGAGAAAGCCCCTCAGGTGTGAATGACGACACAAAGGATATCAGGGAATCGGCGCGCCCTGTTGTTCGGTTGGGTCAAAGAGGCCTGCGATCATTCAAGGCTGATCATCAACCACGCGTTGACAACATCGGGCCATAGGATCCTCCGGCCATCCGGGTGGTCATCCGACGACCCGATCACCGGATCACCCGATCACCAGATCACCCGATTAGAACCTCACCACCCACTCGCAAATAGCCTTCTCGCCCCCTTGATCCCGCACTTCTGATAACGATCGTAGGCTCGTGCGGCGCGCTCGCGGATCTGTTCATCGTTCTCGCCCGCGACCCAGCCATCGAGGGCATCCTTAAGCGTGTATGCTTCGGGCGCCATCAAGCCGGTTGTCCACAAGAGAGGATGCGCCCCGCTGGCCCGTACGGCTTCGGCAAAATACGTCTTGCTGATGCAAGCCAGCACGATGGCCTCGCGTCGCGCAGTGTTCTTCTGGCGGGGCAGACTGGGAAGCTGGAAGTCCATGAATCCGTCGTGTCCGATGTAGGCCACCAGGTTCGCCGCACCACCAGCAGGGACGGAGACCGGCGTGCCCAGTTCTTTGTCATTGGCCGGGCCGGCAGCAACGCTGAGGGGAGGTCCATGTGCTTGTGGTGTGCGTGTACCGGGACGAACCCTAACTTCTTCAGCGTGGTCGCCTGCCGCGGCGGATAGGAAGTCGGTGATCGCTTGCTGAATGCGGTTGCCTTGGTACGCATCTGCCACCAGATAGACGTTGGCGGTGCGATGCTTGAAGATGCAGCGCTCCAGAACCTCTGGCTTGGGACGTTGCCGCTGGGAAATCAATTGCCAGTCGGTGCTGCGGGCGAAGAACGTCTTGACGCCTGCAGCTGCACCCCAGTAGAGATTGTGCTCCGGGTCATCGCCCTTGCCCAGCTTGGGCGGGACGGGCACGATCCCCTGGTTCACGTTGTCAGCCAGCGCGACAAAAACGTGTACCGTGCGCTGCGACGGGCTTTGTGCCAGGCCAGGCGCGGTCAGCGCACAGGCGAGGAGGGCCACGGCCATGTTCATTGTTCGAAGTCTCGTGGTGAATCGCGGTTTGCGGAGACGGATCCTCGGGTGATCTGGTTTCCCGATCACCCGATCACGCGCGATCAACAGATCACCCGATCTGGGTCTACGCCGGCCGGCGTGGATGTAAGCTCAAGTCCCGCACCTGCACCAGCAATGTGGAACGCTGCGTCGCGTCCAGTTGAGAGAGCACGGGCACGATCTGGGCGATAAAATCATCGCCCATCAGGTCGGCGATTTCGTCCTCCAGGCTGCGGCTGGAGCCGCGCAACAGGTCGGCCACCGAGACTTCCAGAGCGCCGGCCAGCCGCTCCAGCGAAGAAAGCGTGGGCACAGCCTTTTCGTTTTCGATCTTGGAAACGTAGGTGCGAGGCACGGCCATGCGCAGCGCCAGCTGCCGCTGGCTGAGCCCGGACTTCTGCCTGAACGTGCGGATGGCGGTGGCGATATGCAGATGCGAGTGGCCTTCCATAACCGGTTCAACCACGGGCGCCACAACCAATAGGGGCGGCGGCGTTTCCTCATCGAGCGAGGCGCGGCACTTCCGGCAAAGATGGTTATTGGTCCGGAACTGGACAAGATGACAGTGGTCGCAGCGAACTACTTCCCGGGAATCAACCGGGGCCAAGGTTGTCGCCATGAGTCTCTCGGAGCTGCCAGAGCCGGCTCGATCTCCAACTTTATTTCAAATACCTAATGCAACAACTTGGGGTAGTGTCAGTCATACGTTTACGGTTTGTCAACGGAAAAATGCAGATGAAAGCAGATAAAAGCGGTATGATCTCCGATGAAAAAGGGAGAAAACAGGTAAGAACCATGATCAACCGGCAAGATGCATGGAACCTGATGTGCGAGTTCACCCAGTCGGAAAGCCTGCGCAAACACATGCTGGCGGTGGAAGCCTGTATGCGCGCGTACGCCGGCAAGTTCGGCGAAGACCAGGATAAGTGGGGCGTGGTCGGGCTGCTGCATGACTTCGATTACGAAAAATATCCCACGCCTGAGGAACATCCCTTCGTAGGCAACAAGATCCTGGAAGAGCGCGGCTATCCCGACGAGATCCGCCGGGCCATTCTCTCGCATGCCGAGTACAGCGGTGTGAAACGGGAGAGCAAAATGGAAAAGACGCTCTTCGCCTGCGACGAACTGGCAGGGTTCATCACCGCCAGCGCTTTAGTAAAGCCCAACAAATCATTGGCTGAAGTGGAAGCCAAGTCCGTGCGCAAGAAGATGAAGGACAAGGCCTTCGCCCGCAGCGTAAACCGCGACGACATCATCAACGGCGCCGCAGACCTGGGCGTGGACTTAGAAGAACATATTGCTTTCTGCGTTGATGCGATGAAAGGCGTCGCCGACGAGCTGGGACTGGCGGGAACAAAATGCTGAATCCATCTTCCTCGGGGCCGAATCTTTTCTAACTCGAGGAACTCTCATGCCGCTCGTTCGAATTTCTCTTCTGGAAGGCAAACCTGAATCGTACATCGCCAAAGTCGCGGACGCGGTGCATCGCGCCCTCGTAGAAACCATCTCTATTCCCGCACAGGACCGCTTCCAGCTCATCACCGAGCACGCCAAATCACACTTCATCTACGATCCCGAGTATCTGAAGATCCGTCGCACGGACAATGTGATCATCATCCAGATCACCATGAGCCAGGGACGCACTGTGGATGTTCGCAAGACACTTTATCGTCGCATCGCGGAGTTGCTCCAGGAAGTCGGCTTGCGCAAGGAAGATGTCTTTGTGAACCTGATCGAAGTAGCTAAAGAGAACTGGTCGTTCGGCAACGGCGAGGCGCAATATGCAACCTAACATCCCGAACTATCACTAAAAGGTACGGCAGGCCCTCGGGCGAGGGCCTGCCGCAAATACCTAGTGGCCCAAAGCCGTTTCGAGTAGGTCTTCGACATCTGTGGGGCAAGGATTTTCATTCAGTCCGCGACGGAAAACGCCTACGAACTCCTGGGCGGTGTTAGGGCCGGTCTGGAACACCTGGAAAAAGACGTTTCCATAGGCCGTTGTCGGGCTTCCGCCAAAGTCGTTGAGGGTTCCGGGGATCTTTCCCCCGCCGAATTGGAAATGACAGCCTCCATCATCGGAGTTTCTGCCGGTTGTGTAGAACGGATAGAACTGCATCCCCGGCGCTGGAATCACGCAGCCGGCTCCGGTCACGAGATCACAGCCGGGATCGAAGTTTGGAAGGTCGGTCTCAAATGCTACGCGATTGAAATTGCGTAATCGGCCTTGTTTGTCAAAAAACAACGGGCTGGTGAAGCGAATGGGCTGGGGATGCAGTTGCTGGTCTTGGTGAACGTTGGCGAAAGTGCCCGCCCAGTTGAAGCCGTAGGGCGTGCCGTCGAAATCCACCTCAGTATTGATGCATCCGCCGACCTGAATAAATGGAGGACCGGGAAGGAATGGTCCACCCGGAGAAATGCAGATCGTATCGTCGGAATCGAGCCCGCTCTTTTGGTCCTGGATGCCCGGAACCAGGCAATTCAAGGTATTGGGATCAGCCAGGTCACAAAACTCGAAATGCCCGATCTCGTCGGAGAACGTGGTGTTGTCGGTCCCGATCGACCACGGTGTGCGCGTCTGCAAGTTGGAGGTTGAATACATGGGATGAAAGTCATACGGCGCGACGTTGCAGGTGGGAGAGTCAGGCTGGAACAGGACTTGACCAAATCCGTTGCCGGCGCTGGCCACCATGAAACCGCTTTGCCCGTTCGTCAGGTCGCTGATGATGGTGATCAGGCCCTGGGGAGTGTCATGCAGGATGACCAGAAGCTTGTCGCCAGGGGCCATGGAGAGCACGTTGTTCAAATCAAAATTGTTGTTTCCGAAATTGACGCCCAGAGGATTGGCCGGCGTCAGCGGCACGCCATTCTTCGTAATGACGGCGAAGTTGACCGTTTCCACGCCCACCGAGTTCTGACAGGCCACGTTGTTGAGCTGGCCAGTGGCTCCGCTGATCTCCAGGCTGTCAATGTTCAGCGCCGCAAAATAGTTAGTCGGGTCAATCAACTGCGGCGAGTCTACCCATCCTGGTGGGTAGAACTGAAGTTCGAGGAACGCGGTGCCGGGGTGCTTGCCGATAAACTTCGCGGAATTGGGATTTGCGCTGTCAAAAATGTTCTTGTCAGTATCAGGTTCGCACTCCTTGGTGAATTCGGGGAACGACTCTGTGTCGCAGATGTTCATGCCGAACCAGAACGCCGGATGCAGCTGAAAGTTAAAGGTGCCACCGCCGTCCTGCAGCGGCGGCGTGGGTGGATCCAAGGGAAGCGTCAGCAGGTAGACGGCAGAATTCCCCGATCCGGGCACGTTGGAATAGAAGTTGGTGACCGGCTCGTCGTGGCCAACGTATTTTTTTAGGTACTCGGAGCTGCGGACGTTCACCTCATGACAAAAGCCCAGGTCTGATCCCAGACAATTCAATTGAACGCGTAGTGGATTGGGCCGCAACGTGGAAGTTTGTGCCTTGCCAGCGTTGGGGAAACAAAAAATCAAAAGTGCCAGAATGGCGAAGGAGGGGAGAGTCTTGCGCATGTCTAACTCCTTGCAGAAAGCTTTCAGAAAAATTCAGAGCAGGAATTTTTAGATGCAGAGAAGCTGCTTGGAAAAATTCTTTTTTTGTAAAGAGATGGGAAGACCGTTAAGGGACAAACCCCTCTTGGCATTGAAGCGATGCCAACGGTTGAAGGAACTGAGACTGGTGAAAGGCTAGTGCGCCGCTGGGGTAGCCACGGGACAAGGGCTCAGGCGATCAGGATAGATGATCGCAGCATGCTTGAGCCGCGGATCGGCGTCGCGATTCACTGAGAGCTTCCATTTCGTCTCTTTCGTGAGGCTACTGGGAACTAGGACTTGTATACCATCGGTGCCCAACACTCGATCATTCCAGAAGCGGCGAATCATTGCGACGTTGCGTAGATGGTCTTTTTTGTCGCCCCAGGATTGATTCGTAGCGTCAACCGTAAGGTAGGTTCCTCCAGTGTTTTTTGCGAGCTCTTCTACCCAATCATGGTCCATAAGCTCCTCAGGGGCAGGGCTGGATTCATCAACCATAATGATGAGCAAACGGACATGGGCAACACGAAAGTCATGCTCCAAGTCTCTCGTGGCGAGCATGCTGGTGTTATCGCCTCCGTCGGTCAACAAAAGGAGCGAATCACCGGGCTGGGGTGTTCCAAAACGCAGCAACGCATGGTGCAGCGCGTCACGCAGCGCGGTACGACCTTCTCCCCTCTTTCCGAAACGAACGATTGTTTCAGCGAGATTCTTGCGCAGTTCTGTCGGGTCAGATGCAAAACCGTCACTGAAGGCCCATTGTTTGTTGAACAGCCCGAATTCGATCGAAATTCCGGGAGGCAGCGCAGCCACCAGGTCGTTCAAGGTTAGTTTGACCGTGGTGAGCGCCCGCCCTTTATAGGGATCTCTCGTTTCACTCATGCTTCCGCTCTCATCGATCAGGACCAGGATGCGTCCCGCGGTGATCCGAGTCGTGCCCGAGATCGGCAGTGGAGCCTCGCCCATACTGGCCTTGACCATCTCAGTGGTCAAAGGCCCTATCCGCACTCCGGTTTCTCTATCGGCTAGAACGACCGGAACCGTCTGCGTGCAATCCTGGGCAGCTGCAGAAGTCACTAAGATCAACAGAATGTAGAACACCGAGCGAGGCATGATTGTCTCCGCGACAAAGTTACCTCCAAGACCATCCGACTGTCGAGGGGCAAAGCGCGATAATTTCATCGAAATTCTTGGACGTAGAGACGTGGCACCGCCACGTCTCAATGCCTGTGGGATGAAGGTTGTCAATCCCTGAAGAGCATCTCTAGGTTGAATGTGAGACGCGGCAATGCCGCGTCTCTACGGCGGAATCCTCAACGCCGGGGTGACTATTGTAATCTCAGGCAGGCCTGGGGTGCCGCCCATCCGAAACCTATGACGCTATACCAGCAAGTCACCAACTCGAACCAGTTCCCCCACCTTGGCAAAATCAGTCGCCAGCATGCGGTCCTGCTCGATCTTGGGACTTACTCTGCGAATCGCGGCGTGCGCCGTCTGTAACAAAGGGCTGGTTTTGAGCGGAGCCAGGAAGTCGATGGCCTGCGCGGCGGCGCAGGCTTCAATGGCCAGGACATGCGTCGCGTTGGCGACCACTTTTTTCAGTTTGATGGCGGCGGCCATGCCCATGGACACGTAATCTTCCTTGTTGCCGGACGTGGTGATGGAATCGGCGGAAGCGGGATGCGCCAGCACCTTGTTTTCACTGGCGAGCGCGGCGGCGACGATCTGCGGCATCATAAAGCCGGAGTTCATGCCCGCGTCGGCAGTCAGGAACGGGGGAAGGCCTTCGTTAAGCGCCGGGTTAACCAGGCGCTCAATACGGCGCTCGGAAATGCCGGCCAGCGCGGTAAGGGCGATCGCCAGGTAGTCGAGGGCAAAGGCCAGCGGCTGGCCGTGAAAGTTACCGCCGGAGACAACGTCGCCCTCAGCATCGCCGGTGACGAAGACCAGCGGGTTGTCGACCGCCGAATTCATTTCGATCTCGAAGGTGCGGCGGCAGAACTCAAGCGTGTCCCGGACCGCGCCGTGGACCTGGGGAATGCAGCGCATAGAGTAAGCGTCCTGCACGCGGCCGCAATCTTTGTGCGAGGCGCGGATCTGGCTTCCCGCAAGCAGGCGGCGCAGGTTCGCGGCGACTTTGACTTGTCCAGGATGCGGTCGCGCGGCGTGGATGCGTTCGTCAAACGCGACGTCAGTCCCGTGCAGCGCGTCCAGGGTCATAGCGCCGAGCACGTCGGCCGTGCCGGCAAGATTCTCCGCCTCCAGCAGCGCTAGCGTGCCAACCGCCAGCATGGCCTGTGTTCCATTGATGAGCGAAATGGCCTCCTTGGCCTCAGGAACCAAAGGCTTCAATCCGGCGCGGCGCAGGGCTTCACCGCTGGGCATGCGCGCATTCTCGAACACCGCTTCACCTTCCCCGAGCATCGCCAGCGCCAGGTGCGCGAGTGGCGCCAAATCGCCGCTGGCGCCCACGCTTCCCTGCGACGGGACGACCGGATGCACGCCGCGGTTCAACATTTCGCAGAGCTCGTCGATCACTTGTTCACGGACGCCGGAGAAACCCTTGGCCAGCGAGTTGGCGCGCAGCAGCATCATCGCCCGCGTCTCTTGCTGGCTGAGCGGCTCGCCCACGCCGGCGGCATGAGAACGGATCAGGTTGATCTGCAACTGGCGGTTCTGCGCCGCATCGATGCGGACATCGCTCAGCTTGCCGACGCCGGTGGTGATGGCGTAGGCGACTTTGTTTTCCGCAACGAGCGCGTCCACCACGGCGCGCGCCGCGTTGACTTTCTCCCGCGCGTCGCCGGAAGCCAGGACTACACGGCGTTCAACCACGATCGCTCGCAGGTCGTCCAGAGAAAGACTGTTGCCGTCAAGCCGAATAGGGTTCATGAATTCTTTTTCTGCCGGTGCAGCGCAAAGGCCCGGGCGTACTTTTCCGGGAGCGTGCGCCGCTGAAATTTGTCGTCCACGATGATGTGCATGGTCTCGCCAGTGGCCAACAGCGTCCCGTCGCCGGCCCGAAAAACCTCGTAGCTGAAATGCAGGAGCGATTGGCGCGCGTTGGCGATCCGCGTCCGCACCACGATCTCATCATCATATAAGGCCGGCGCTTTGTAGCGCACACGGAGATCGACGACGGGAATGTGGCAGTTGTCCTCCTTCTCCATGGCGCGGTATTCGAGGCCGAGCTGGCGCATCAGCTCCACGCGCCCCACCTCGAACCAGATCGCGAAGTTCGAGTGATACACCACACCCATGTTGTCGGTCTCAGCGTAACGGACGCGCAGCTTGGTTTCGCCGGCAATCATTTCGGCGACTGTTGCTCCAAAAGCGGAGGCTTTCCCGTAGGCGTGAAGAGCTCGGGTGGAAGGGGAGGAGGAATGATGTGGGGCGGCTCCGGAGGCGGAGGAACATAGTAGCACCCGAGGACGCCCGCGCCGGGTGGAGCTATTCTAGCTTTGCGAAGACGGGAATGCTTGGTCTTTGGCGGCGTGGCTTTCTGCAACAGGGGCGTGCTATTGCGGACCCCAGGCGAGGGCCCGCACTGCAATCCCTCTAGCGTCAAACCCTCGAAAAGGAGGGCCGCGAGAACGAAAATTGAAATTCCCCTCATAGTGCCTATTCTAGTTCCTTCTCCACTTGGGTTTTCTTTTCTCCAGAAAGCTGGTGACCCCTTCCTTGAAATCCTCGGTCTGGCGGATGGCGGCGTTTTCATGAATCGCCCATGCCAGTTGCCGGTCCAACTGTTCTTTGGTGTAACGGGAAAGCAATGCCTTGGTGGTGCGCAATGACGCCGGGCTGTTCTCCATCAGCTGCCGGGCCAGCTCGTGGGCGCGATGCAGCAACTGATCGGGCTCCACAATCTCGTTCACCAGTCCCAGGTGATGGGCTTCATGGGCGCCGAACAGGCGTCCGGTGAGCAGCAGGTCACGCGCCTTCTTTTCACCCACGTTGGCGATCAGGTAACTGGAAACGATACCCGGCACGAAGCCGATGCGCACTTCCGTGTAACCGAACTTGGCTTCCGGCACGGCCAGCGTGAAATCGCACAGCGTCGCCAGCCCGGTGCCGCCGGCGATGGCCGGGCCATTCACCGCGGCAATGGTCGGCTTGGGACAGTCATAGAGCGAGCGGAACAAGCCCGCCATGGTCTCTGAGTCCTGGCGGTTCTGCTCATCGCTGCGGCCGATCAGGTGCTTGAGATTCTCGAGATCCATGCCGGCACAGAAGGCGCTGCCCGCGCCGGTGAGAATCACCACGTGCGAATGCGACGCGGCGGCCGTTTTCAGCGCCGCCATCAGATCGGCGATCAGTTCGTAGCTGATGGCGTTGCGTTTGTCGGGACGGTTCAGCGTGATGGTGGCGACGCCTTCGGATTCGTGGTAGAGAACGGTTTTCAGATGCACGTCACTCTCCAAAAAACACCTACCACGGAGACACGGAGGCACGGAGAAGTGGATTTCATAAAACCTTCCTTACGATTCCTGACCTCAGGATGGGCACATTGAAGTTGATCACAAATCCTACAGGTTTCTGTAGCAGGCGCATGTATGTGAGCAACTGAGCTTCAAAAATGGGATGATGGCGGTCGACGCTCTTGATTTCCAAGATAACCGTGTCCTCGACTATCACATCGAGACGGTGGCTGTAGTCGAGCGTTACACCTTTGTAAACCACAGGGACCACTACCTGTCGCTCAAAACTAAGTCCGCGGAGTTTCAATTCGTGACAGAGGCACTCTTCATACCCTGACTCCAATAATCCAGGGCCAACAGCCTTGTGGACCTCGATCGCCGCTCCAATGATCTGCTTGAGGCCCTCATACCGGAGTTTCCCTTCCTCACCGGCCGCTGGCATCGTGCTGGGTGTTTCAAACTCCATGCCCTCGCTCTCTTCCTCTTAGTTCTCCGTGCCTCCGTGTCTCCGTGGTAGGTGTTTCCTCACATCACCACCGTATGCTTCTTCGCAATCTCCGTCGACATCTGTATCACCTCGTCGAGCGACTTCTTTAGCGGCACGTTTGCTCCATGCTCGGCGAGAGCCTTGACGGCAATTTCCGTCGGAATATTGCCGATCATCGCGTCCTGAGCAAACGGGCAGCCACCCAGTCCGCCGATGGCGGAGTCAAAACGCCGGCATCCCGCATCGTAGGCAGTGACCACCTTTTCCGCCGCGCCGGTCGGCGTGCTGTGCAAATGCGCTCCGATCTCGAGATGATCGTACGCGCCGGTGACGGCCGCAACCAGCTCTTTCACCTGCTGCGGCGTAGCCACCCCAACCGTGTCCGCCAGCGATATCTGCCCGATGCCCATATCGGCGAGAATGCCCACGGCCTCCACCACTTCCTCCGGGCTCCAAAGATCGCCGTAAGGATTGCCAAAGGCCATGGAAATATAAACCACCATGTCGAGCCCGGCCTTGTCGGCCTTCAGCTTGATTTGCTCGGCTTCATCAATGGCGGCCTCGAGCGCCTGGTTTTGGTTGCGCTCCAGAAACGTCGGCGAAACCGAATACACGAATCCCAGGGTGCGTACCGCCTCAGTGGCGATGGCCCGCTCCGCACCCTTCTGGTTGACTACAATGCCGATGATCTCCACGTCGTCCGGCGGATCAAGTTTCTCAAGCACTTCCTCGGAGTCCGCCATCTGCGGCACGGCTTTGGGCGAGACGAACGACACAGCGTCAATATGCTTGAATCCCGTGCGGATGAGAGCGCGCAGATACTGGACCTTCACGTCGGCCGGAATCTGCCCCTTGAGCCCTTGCCAGGCATCGCGCGGGCATTCGACGATCTTGACCAATTCAGACATCTCAAAACCTACCACGGAGACACGGAGGCCTTCCTCTGAAATCTCGATGCGCAGCGAGAGATCCATACGATCTTCGACAATGTCATCTCGACTCCTGGTTCATGAAAGGCTATATGGATCCCTCACTTCGTGAGGGATTTCAGAAGTAGGCCCCTTCTGCGCCTACGTCTGCAGCACGCCCACCCTAAATTCTTTCACCTCCGGATTAAGAGCAGCCGCTTCCAAGGCCGTGATTAACGCCTGGCGCGTCTCCATGGGATCGATGATTTTGTCGATCCACAGCCGCGCGGCGCCATAGCGCGGATCCGTCTGGTGATCGTAGGTGGCTTTCACGGAGTTGAACAACTCCTTCTTTTCTTCGTCGCTCAGCTTCTTCCCGCCGCGTTCCAGCTGCTTGATCTTGATCTCCACCAGAGTTCCCGCCGCGGAAGTGCCGCTCATCACCGCGTAGCGCGCGGTCGGCCAGGCAAAGACAAAGCGCGGATCGTAGGCTTTGCCGCACATCGCGTAGTGACCGGCGCCGAACGACCCGCCCACGATCACCGTGATCTTGGGCACCACGGAGTTGGAAACCGCGTTCACCATTTTGGCTCCGGCCTTGATGATGCCGGTCCACTCCGCGTCACGGCCGACCATGAACCCATTCACGTCGTGGAGAAATACGAGCGGCACGAGGTTCTGGTTGCAGTCCATGATGAAGCGCGCCGCCTTGTCGGAGCTTTCGGTATAGATCACGCGGCCGACCTCGAGATGCTTCTCGCCGGAATGAGGATCGGTTTGCTGCATAGAGAGCGCTTGGTTGGCGACAATGCCCACGGCAAATCCGCCGATGCGTGCCAGGCCGCAGATTACTGTCTTGCCGTATTCGGCTTTGTATTCGT